>NZ_RAWN01000067.1:0-46497 GCF_003668895.1 Corallococcus sp. AB045 | reverse complement strand
CCGTCAGGCCCCACCACCACACGACGGACACCACCACCGCGGTGAGGAACTTCACCGTGGCCTGGATGTCCAGCTCCGCGCGCCGCGCCGCCATCCGGGGCAGCGGATACGGAAGCGCGAACACAGCCAGCCCCAGCGCGAACAGCGGCAGCCCGAACACCAGCCGCGCCAGCGTCTTCACCGCGAACGGCACCACGTTGCCCGGGCGGTACTCCACGGACAGGTCCTCCGGCCGCGCCGCCTGCACCAGCGCCATCCGGCTGCCGAATGAGGACAGGTGCTGGCGCAGGCGCTCGTAGCGCTCCGGCTCCTGCGTCCGGAACAGCCGCACCCCGCGAGCCCACAGCCGCAGCCGCTCCGAGTCCAGCACGCCGCCCTGGCGGAAGGCGTAGAGCTGCTCCGCCACCTGCACCACCGGCAGGTCCGCCCACTGCTCCAGGTTCAGCGTCACCGCGCGCAGGCCCTCCGCCACCCGCTCCGTCAGCGCGCGCACCGCGTCCTGCTCCCCCGCCGCGTCCTTCGGCAGGAAGGCCGTCACGTCGATGGGCGCTCCCTGGTCGATGAGCACCTCGCTGCGGAAGACGTTCTTCTCCGCGTAGGTGAGGCCCACCGGGACGATGCGCACCGGGGCACCCTCGCGCGCGGCGTTGAGCGCGATGCGCGCCGCCCCCGTCTTCAGCTCCGCCAGCTCCGGCTCCGAGTGGCTCTTGCCCTCCGGAAAGATGGTGATGGCCCGCCCCTGCACGAGCGCGCCCTTCGCCGCCTCCAGCGTGCCTTCGTTGCGGCCCATCTGCGTCGGGTCGTCCTGCTTGCGATACACCGGCAGCGCGTCCAAACCCTTCAACAGCCACCCGATGACGGGCAGCTTGAACAACGGCGCCTTGGCCATGAACGTCACCTGGCGCCGCGTGAGGATGAACACCAACGCCGGGTCGATGAGCCCGTTCGGATGGTTGCCCACGAAGAGCACCGGCCCGGAGGGCGCTTCGCCCGGGGCATTCACCTTCACCCGGTAGAAGAGCCGCAACGCCAGCGCCACCACCGCCCGCACACACGCGTAGAACACGACGCGGACTGTATACCGGCGACCCACCTCGGGCCCGTTCGTGATCCGGACACTGTCACCGCCAGGGGCGGGAAAGACCCTCTTCCCCGACAGCCCTCCGGATTCAGCCAGTACAGAACAATCCGGTGCAGCGGCGATCCACGGGAACGCTCCCCCGACACACCCCTTTTGCGCGGGCTTTGAAAAGCCGCGACGCACCTCGGGAGGGCACCCCATGAAGCGTCTGCTGTCGCTGGGCTGGGCCGCCGCCACCGTCACGTCGTCCTCGCGGTCCATACGGACTGGGGCGACCCGGCCTACGACCTGGACCTGTATGTCTTTGGCCCCAACGGAGAGCTCGTCGCGACCAGCGCCGAGGGCACCTCCACCGGTGAGGCCGTCACTTTTTCGAACCCACCCGCCGGTACCTGGCGCGTTCAGCTCAAGGGCTTCCTGAACGTGGCCACGCAGTACACCGGCACCGCGGAAGTGGATCGCCGTGTCCAGCGTCCGTAGTCACTCACGGACCCCACAAGGCACGACAGTCCCCGCCCCCCTCCTGTGCTCGCACGGGAGGGGGGTTGTTCGTTCGAGGGGTTGGGTGAAGTGATGCGCAGGCGGATCAGCGCGGCTGGAGCGTCACCTGCGTGTCCGCGACGGTGCGGCCCTGCGCGTCCGTGAAGCGCGCGCGCACCGGCACCGGCCCCGTCAGCCATCCGCCCTGCACGGGCGTGCTGAAGGGCAGCGTGACGTCCACGCCCGCGGCGACCTCCGGGGCCGGACCCTCGCGCGGGAAGAAGCGCAGCGGTTCGCCTTCGGAGGGCAGCCCCTCCAGCGACAGGCGCACGCGCTCCGGCGCGGTGTAGCTGAACTGCACCGCGTTGCCCTCCGCGCACGTCAGCGTCCCACCGGGCCGGGCCTCCGCCAGCACCGTGCCTTCGGGCGAGATGCAGAAGGCGCGCACGCCCCAGGCCCCTGCGCCTGGAGCGGATGAGCGCGCCTGCCACTCCGGCACGTCCTGCTCCCGGCGCTCCAGTGTTGGAGCCACGACGACCAGCGCCACGGTCGCCGCGGCGGCGCTCAGCGCCAGGGGCATGAAGAGCGGGGACGCGAACCACTTCCGGCGCTCGGGCGCCACCACCGCACGCGCGGGGGCGGGCTGAAGCCTGGCGAACAGCGCCTGCTCCAGGAGCGCGCTCCGGGCATGGGGCAGCGCCCGCTGCTCCAGCACCGACTCCACGCGCGACAGCCGAGTGTACGTCTCCTGACAGTCAGGGCAGGTGGCCAGGTGCTCGCGCAGGCGCTCGAAGCCGTCCGCGTCCATTCCGTCGCGGCCCTTCTCGAAGAGCGCGGCCATGGCCTGCTTCATCCGGCGGTCGTCACATCCACTCATCGCGCACCCCGCCGCTTGAAGAAGCTCCAGCCCTGCGTCTCCAGGTCCTGGAGGTACCCCTTCGACTGGAGGAACCCCAGCAACCGGGACTTCAACCCGAACTCACGCCGCCGCACCTGGATGCGCGTGAGCCCCAGCGCCGTGGCGGCCTCCTCCTGGGGCAGGCCCTCGCTGAAGCGCAGCTCGAACAGCCGATGTTCTTCACGTGACAGGCCGCCCTTGAACGCCGCGAGCAGCGCCTCCACCTCGCGGTCCTCCAGCAGCGCATCCAGCCCGCCCTCCTCGGAGGAGGACTCGGTGAGCCCCTCGAAGGCCTCGTCCCGGCCCACCAGCTCGCGCTCGCGCGACTGCTCCAGCAGCACGTTGCGCGCGATGCCCATCAGGAAGTGGGCATAGGGACGCGTGCCGTTGTAGGCGGCGCGCGTGCGCGGCTCGAAGGCGCGGGCGAAGGTCTCCAACAACGTGTTCTCCAACTCCATCGCGTTCCTCAGACGGGTGAAGGCTCCCCGCCATGCGGCCGCCTTGAGCAGACGAGCGAGCGGCTCCGCGTGCGCGCGATACACCTCCGCCAGCACCTCCGGGGTGCCTTCGCGAAAACGGCGCAACGTGTCGTCATCCCACTCCATCCCTCAAGGGCTTACCGCGACCGTCGCGGTCCCGTCATCCGCATGTTGTCGCGAGCGGCCACGGGTGGATTGTCGGTCGCGGCCCATGGCATTCTTTCGCACAGCGCATCGCGCAAACCCTTGATGCCTATGCCCCCTCACAGGCCGCTGGTCCTGGGTGTTCTCCTCGTCCTGGCCGGGACCGCCGCGAGCGCCGCGCCGGAGCAGGTGCATTACGCCCTCATCGTGGCCAGCAACACGGGCACGGAACCGTCCCAGGCGCCCCTGCGCTACGCGGACGACGACGGCGCCCGGTACTACGAGCTGTTCGCGCCCCGCTCGCGCGAGGTGGTGCTGCTGAGCGTGCTGGACGCGGAGACCCAGGCCCTGCACCCGGGGCTCGCCGCGAAGACGCGCCCGCCCACGCACCCCGCGCTGAGGGCCGCGCTCGCGCGCCTGAACGCCCGCATGGCGGAGGACCGGGCGAAGGGCGCCGTGCCGGTGCTGACCTTCGTGTTCGTGGGTCATGGCAAGCGCCGCGCCGCGGGTGAAGGCTCCGTGAGCCTGCTGGACGGGCCGCTGACGCGCACGGAGCTGTATGAGCGCGTGGTCGCGCCGAGCAAGGCGTCCTTCCTCCAGCTCATCGTGGACGCGTGTGATTCCTACTTCTTCGTCCACTCGCGCGGCGCACTGCCGGTGGGCCCAGCGTACGTGGACGCGGTGAAGGGGCTGTTGGGCAACCGCGAGCTGGAGCGCTTCCCGCAGGTGGGTGTGGTGCTGTCCACGGCCTCGGAGCAGGAGAGCCAGGAGTGGAGCGCCATCCGCTCCGGCGTCTTCAGCCACATGGTGCGCTCGGCGCTGTCGGGCGCGGGCGACGTCAACGGGGACGGCAAGGTGGACTACGCGGAGCTGCGGGCCTTCGTGGCCGCCGCGAGCCAGGGCACGGACGACGTGCGAGGCCAGCCGAACGTGTTCATCCAGCCGCCCGCGCTCAATCGCACGTTCGCGCTGACGGACCTGGGGGACGCTACGTCGCTGGGCTACCTGATGGTGCCCACGGGCCTGGCGGGCCGGCTCTGGGTGGAGGACTCGCGCGGCATCCGCGTGGTGGAGCTGCACAAGGAGCGCGAGCGCCCGCTGGTGGTGGCCCTGCCCGTGGGCCGCGGCTACTACCTGCGGAGCAGCGGCCGGGAGGCGCCGTTCGCCATCAGCCGCGCGTCGGAGGTGGTGGACGCGGGTGGCCTGCCCTGGCACGACGCCAGCGTGGCGGCCCGGGGCGCGGTGCAGGACGCGATGCGCGACAAGCTCTTCTCCGTGCCCTTCGGGCCGCGCTTCTACCGGGGCTACATGGCGAGCCTCGGCATCACGCCGTCGTCGGATGAAGCCGACGCCGCGCTGGTGCCCTGAACCTGCCATGAGCCTGCCCGCATCCCTGCTGTTGATGCTGCTGCGCATGTCGGCGCCCTGCGACGCGAACACGCGCGTGGTGCTGATGCCCTTCGAAAGGCTGGCCCTGCCGTCCACGGACGCGCGCGAGCTGGAGGACGCCACGCGGCGCGCGGTGGCCGCGTTGCCGGACGCGTGCCTGGAGTCGCGCGAGGACACGGTGGCGCGGCTGCGCGGCTCGGGCGCGGCGCTGACGGCGTGTGGCGACGCGGAGTGCCGGAGCGCGCAGGCCACGGCGCTGGGCGTGCGCAGGCTGGTGCGGGGCGTGGCGCTGGGCGTGGGAGGCAAGCGCAGCGTGGCGCTCACGGTGACGGATGCACGAGGCCCGGAGACGCGTGCGCAGTTCGAGGCCCCGGCCACGACGCCGGGCGAAGCGGACGCGCGCGCGAGGCAGGCGCTCCAGCAGGTGTGGTCGCCGCTGGTGACGACGCAGGCGACGCGGGAGCCCCAGGGCTCCTCGCGCATGCTTCCCAAGGTGTTGTGGGGCGCGGGCGGCGCGGCGCTCATCGCGGGCGTGGGCTTCGGGCTGGCGGCGCGGAGCACGGAGTCGAAGCTGTCGAGGAACGGCGGTGACTGCGCCACGGCCGGCGAGGCGTTCACGGACTGCATCACGTCGCGGCTCGAAGCGGGCCGCCGCCAGGCGCGGACGTCCAACGTGCTGCTGGGCGTGGGCGCGCTGCTCGGCGTCGGGGGCACGGTGTCCTTCATCTGGGAGCTTCCATGAGCGGACAGATGGAGACACCTGATGGCCCCTCCAGGTCGCGCGTCCACTTGTCGCGGGCCCCGCACCCGCGCTACGCCCTGCGGGGTGCGACGCCCGTGACGGAGGCCCTGCCATGAGGAAGCTGCTTGCCGCGTTGATGAGCGCCACCCTCCTCGCGGCGGGGGCGTGCACGTTCGCGCCGGACCTCTCGCGCTTCGCCGCATGCGATGTGCCGGGGGGCTGCCCCTCCGGCACGTCATGCCTCGCCTCGGAGAATCGCTGCCTGCCGACCTGCGGCGAGGGCGGGCGCTGTGACGGGCTCGACGAGGATCCGGACACGAACGCGGAGACGGACGGCGGCGGCGCGGAGGTGGATGCGGGCACTGGGCCCGTCGGTGAGACGGACGCGGGCGAAGCCGACGCGGGCCAGGTGGACGCGGGCAGCGAAGACGCAGGTCCCACGGCCCCGCTCGCGCTGGAATCCAACGTCCTGATGGAGGGCACCGAGAACGTCAGCTACTCGGCGCAGATCCAGGCCAACGGCGGGACCCCGCCGTACCAGTTCACCGCCACCGCCCAGCTCCCCACGGGCCTCGCGCTCGACACCGCGGGCCGCATCAGCGGGACGCCCACGCGCGCGGGAGAGCTGGTCCTCCCGGTGGAGGTGTCCGACCGGAGCGTCCCGACGAAGCGCGCCAGCGCCAGCCTGCGGCTGCCCGTCCGTCCGCTGCTGCGGGTCGCGGGCCCGGAGCCGCTCGCGGACGCCGTCAACAATCGCGCCTACGCCGAGCGCATCTCCGCGACGGGAGGCAAGGCGCCGTACAGCTTCGCCCTCGCGCCGCAGCAGTCGCTGCCCGCGGGCCTGACCCTCGCGGCCAACGGCGGCATCTCCGGCACCACCACCCAGGCGGGGAGGAAGGAGTTCACGGTGGTCGTGACGGACAGCGACATGCCGCCCCAGACCACGACCGGCACGCTCTCCATCACCCTCACGGAGGCCGGGCTCGGCCTCAAGCTGGTGTCTCGTGCGGTGCCTGCCGGCCGCGCGGGCTCCGACTACAGCTACACCGTGCGCGCCAGCGGCACGGGCACCTGGAGCCTGAAGGACGGAGCGCTGCCCCCGGGCATCCTCCTGGACACGAAGGACGGCACGCTCTCCGGCAAGCCCATGACCCAGGGCGACTTCACCTTCCGGCTCGGCGTCGCGGACCTGCTCTTCTCCGACGAGCGCGCCTACACCCTGCACGTCGACTGAGGCGCGGGCCTCACGGGTAGCGGTCCACCACCTGGATGACGCCCGTGTTGTCCTGCACCACGGAGAAGCCCTTCATCGGGCTGGGATACGCGATAAGCCCCTCGCCGTCCCGGTCCCAGCGCGTGTCCAGCAGCACGCCGCAGAAGGGCACGGACGTGGCGCCGCTCTCCGGGGTGAAGATGCGATCATACCGGCCGAACACGCGGTGCTTCGTCACGTAGAGCCGCCCACCGATGCGCGCCCCCGGCAGCTTCGCCTCCCCTTCCGCCTGCGGCAGCGCGATGACGAAGCTGTAGTTGTACCGGGCCGGACCCGGGTGGTCCTGGATGCTGTCCACGATGACGGGGATGCGGTCCCCCACCTTCAGCCCCAGCCGCTCCATCTGGAGCTGCGCGCCGCGAGGACAGGTGCCCTCCGGCGGCATCCACGCGGGGCGCGGCGCCTTTTCCGCCGCGTCCGGTCCGTGCTGACACGCGAGCGCGAACAGCCCCAGCAGGCCCAGGCCCCAAACCACTCCACGGCGCGCAAGGTGGGTCCGCATGGGCGAAGGCCTCCGGTCAGAACGTCCCGATGCTGAAGTGGAACTGCGTGGGCGCTTCGTTGAGCGCTTCGTCGCGGTCCAGGTTGAAGCCCACGTCGAAGGCCAGCGGGCCCACGGGCGTCACGTAGCGCAGGCCCACGCCCGCCGCGTAGCGCAGCACGCCCGGGTCGAACAGCGTGCGGTCCTGCCACAGGTTGCCCGCCTCGAAGAAGAGCCCCAGGTCCACCGAGGCGATGGCCGGAACGCGCAACTCCGCCTTGGCCAGCGTGAAGAGCTCGCCGCCCTGGCTCGCGGGCACCTGTCCGGCGAGCACCGCCTTCAGGTCATCCGGACAGCCCGCGGGGGAAATCACGGCGCGGCACGCGGCCAGCCGCTGGTGCAGCACCTCGCGCACGTCCTGCGGCAGCACGCCGTCCTCGCGGAAGCCCCGGAGGCTGGAGGAGCCGCCCAGGTAGAACAGCTTGGACCCGATGTTCTGCGCCCCCTGCGTCAGCGGCACGATGGTGCCCGCGCGCGCGCTCACCGCCACGCTCGCGCGGCGGCCCAGCGGCGCGTACGCGCTCACGCTGCCGGACAGCTTCACGCCGTCGATGGGGAACTCCGGCACGCGGTTGCCCGCGACGTCCGTGGGGTGGACGCTGATGCCGCGCATGAACTCCACGCTGCTGCTGAGCACCATGCCGCGCCGGGGGTTCGCCGGGTCGTCGCGGAAGTCCAACGTCATGGACGGGCGCAGCGAGTGCAGCGCGAAGTCACCGTACGGGTAGCGCAGGCGCTCCTGGTCCGCGCGGTTGATGAGCTCCAACACGCCTCCGCGCGAGCGCAGCCGGTTGTTCTCCAGTTCGTACTGGAGCGACACGTTCACCCACGACGCCAGCGCCCAGTCCGCGCCCAGCACCGCCGCGAACCGCGTGGACAGGTACGACGGCCGGTGCACGCGCTCGCCAATCAGGTCCAGCCGCGCGCCAATTTCCTGCGGCGCCAGGAACGACAGCCGGGGCTGGGACAGCGCCAGGTTGCCGCGCCCGCCCAGGCCGCTGAAGCCATCCAGGTCGGACTCACACGCCTCGCCGGACAGCTCTCCCGTGGAGCACCCGGCCGGAAGCCGCGAGGACGACAGCGCCTCCGCGCTCGCGCCCGCGTAGTTCACCTTGCCGCGCGCCAGCAGGTTCAGCCCCCGGCCGTCCAGGTTGCGCCACGCCGTGTCCAGCGTGATGCGCGGACCGTCCACCAGGAAGTAGCCGCCGGACACCTCGCCGTCGATGCGCGGGCGCTCCTGCACCGTCACCAGCACGTCCTTGGAGGCTTCACGGCGGTTGGGGTCCGCCAGCGACACCTCCGCCTGGCGGAACAGCCCCAGCCGCGACAGCCGGCGCTGCGCCTCCGCCAGCGCCTCCACCGACAGCGGCTGTCCGGGCTTCAAGTCCAGCTGCGCCAGCACCACGTCCGGATCCGAGCGCGTCAGCCCCTGGAGCAGCACCTGCCCCACGCGCACGCGAGGCCCCAGGTCCGTGCGGTAGGTCACCTGCGCGGAGGTGCCGTCCTCCTCCACCGACACCGAGTTGCTCACGTGCGCGAAGAGGTAGCCCTCGCGGCCCAGTCCCCGCTCCAGCGCGGCCTGCGCCTGGTCCACCTTCTCGAAGCTCAGCGGCGTCCCCACGGGCAGGAGCAGGTTCACCCAGACGGGATCCACCTCCAGCGGGATGCCCAGGAAGATGGGCGCGCGGATCAACGCCCGGGGCCCCTCCTCCACGTCGAAGTCCGCCTCCGCCGTGTGATGGACCCGGTCCAGCGTGAGGCCCCGGAAGGTCACCTGCGCGGACGCGAAGCCCTGCTCGCGGTAGGCCATCGTCATCGCGTCCGCGGCCTCCAGCCACGTGTCCTCCACGTAGACCGTGGACGGGTCGGGCGGGGACATCACGCTCGTGTCGTTGCGCCGATCGCGGCCCTCCGTCTCCAGCGGATCCTCGCGCATGGGCAGGTCCAGCTCCGGCCACGTCTCCAGCGCCGCCACCTGGTTGGTGAGCATGGAGCGCAGCACGACGGAGGACAGCGCCGCGTTGCCGTGGAAGCGCACGTCCGTCACGCGCAGCGGGGCGCCCTCGTCCACCTGGAAGCCCAGCACCGCCGCGTCCCCATCCGGCCGGAGGACCTCCATCGCCCGCACGCGCGCGTCGTGGAAGCCGCGCCGCCGGTAGAACGCCTCCAGCCGCCGCGCGAGCCGCGCCGCCACGGTCTCGTCCATCGCCTCCTCGCCGTCGTAGGCCACCACGCGCGCCAGCAGCGAGTCCGGGAAGCGGCGGTTGCCCGCGAAGCGCAGGTGGAACGCGGGCCCCGCCGACACCGGCACCGCCACGGACGCCTCGCTGTCCTCCACGACGACGTTGGGCGTGCCCACCCAGGCCCGCCAGTGCTGGCCCTCGCGCAAGAGCACACGCAGCCGCTCCAGGCCGCCGTCCAGCTTCGCCCGGTCGAAGACTTCTCCAGGCTTCATCCCCAGCGCCTCCACCAGGCGCGGCAACGGCAGCGCGGGACTGCCGGAGAAGGTCACCTGCCGCACGCGGGTGGGCTTGCCCTCCGCCACCACCAGCGTCACCGCCACGCCACCCGCGGGCACCGGCCGCTCCTCCACCTGGATGTCGACGGCGTCGTAGCCCTTGCGCTGGTAGGCCTCGCGCACGGCGTCCGCCGCGGTGTCCAGCTCCTCTGGATCCAACGGCCCGCCCTGGAGCAGCCCGCTCGCCTCCAACAGCTCCCCGGACGTGAGGACCTGGTTGCCCCGCACCGCGACGTGCGACAGCAGCGGCAGCGGCAGGAGCTGGAACACCAGCCGCACGCCCCCCGGCACCTCCTGCGTGAGCGCCACCACGTCCGCGAAGCGACCCGTGGCGAACAGCTGCTCCACCGACTTGCGCACCGCGCCCGGCGTCAGCGCCTGTCCCTTGCGCAGCGTGACGAGCCCCGACAGCCCGTCCGGGGCCATGCCCTCCGGCAGGTGGAGCTCCACGGCCACCACTTCCGGCGCGTCATCGTCGTGGCCCACGGGCGCCGCGAAGGCGGGCAGCGCGCACACGAGGAGCAGCACCGCGGCCAGCGCGGCTACTCGACCTCCCAGCCCAGCTTCAGCTCGAGCCCGAGGTTTCCGAACGACGCCTGGCTGTTCTCGTTGTCCCACTGGGCCTGTGCGGAAAGACGGTCGTCGAAGCGGTACTCAGCGCGTGCCCGGGTGCCTCGCCCACTCACTGGCTGGGTCATCCCGATTTTAAGCTGCTCGGAAAGGAACTTCGACTCCAGTTGTGCGGTCGGCTCCGCCTGCCGGGTGGCGTCGTTGTAGGTGGTGGAGATTTGCAGGGACAAGTCCCTGAGAACGGGGTTGCTGGGCAGGAACCGGCGCACCTGCCGGTCCAGTCCTGACACGTTGAAGAGGGCCTCCGCCGCCAGACCGTAGCTCGCCGACGCGGCCGTGTCCTTGTCCGCGCTCGTCACCCCCAGTGTCAGCAGCGACAGGATGTCACCCTCCGTGAGCACCGGCTCCGAGGACAGCACGACCAGCGGGTTGGCCGGCCGGCCGAACGCGTGCAACTTCACCACGAACTCGCGCACCGACGTCTGCGCCTGCACCTCGAACACCGGGTCGATGCCGGACGCGTCGCGGAACTCCAGCTGCCCCTGGTCGATGGTGAAGAGGTTGTTGCGGAAGAACGCCTGGCTGCCCTCGGCCGCCTCCACGCGGCCCAGGAGCCCCGGCTTCACGTCCGTGCCAGTCAACCGCACGTCGCCCAGCAGCCGCGCCTTCGCCAGGTTGTTGTCCACGCGCACGTCACCGAAGTGCACGTTGACGTCCCAGGTGAAGAAGGGGTCCCTCGCGCGCTCGCCCCCTCCGCCCATGGCGAGGTTCGGCTTCTTCTGCATCGTCTTGAGCAGCGCTTCGATGTCCAACGGCTTCTGGTAGCGCAGCTTGATGATGTCCAGCCCACCCGTGACGGTGGGCCCCGTGGGCGGTCCCACCACCTGAAGCAGGCCGGACACGGTGAGCGGCAGGTCCTCCGTCATCCGGTACGGCACGGCATCCAGTTGCAGCGTCAGCGCCAGCCGCTTGGGCACGAAGCGCTCCAGCCGGATGTCGCCGCGCGCGGACACCTGGCCCTCGTTGACCTGGGCCTGCAGGTGCTCCAGCAGCACGCGCTGCCCCGTCATCTCCAGGCGGCCGGACATGCCGCGCACGGTGAGCGGCATGTCGCGCATGGACAGCCGCACGTCGGACAGCTCCGCGGTGCCCACCACCGACGGCGCGTCCAGCGAACCGGTGGCCTCCGCGTCCACGCGCAGCTGGCCGCCCACGCGCTCCATGCCGGGCAACAGCGGCTCCAGCAGCCGCACGTCCATGCGCCCCTCGCGCAGGCCCATGTTCATGGCGCGCCGGCTCACCCAGCCGCCCAACGAGAAGTCCACCGAAGCGCCGCTGAAGCGGAAGGGCTGCACGTCCAGCCGGCCGTTGAGGTACGTCAGCACGATGGGTCCCTGGTTGCGGCCGCGCAGGTCGCCCCGCGCGAGCGACAGCTCCCGCACCGTCGCCCCCACCGAGTAGCCCTCCGGTTGCAGCAGCGGTCCCTGCAGCGTCACGCGCCCCGCGAGCATGCCGGTGACACCCGCCAGCGCCGGCGTCTGCGGCAGCAGCGGCTTGATTTCAGGCAGCAGCAGGTCGACGGTGGAGTCGAAAAGGTAGGGCTCCTTCACCGTCATGTTCAGGTAGCCCTGCGCGTCGCGGAAGGGGCGCCCGGTGATGCGCAGCTGCTTGCCCTCCTGGCGCAGCGCGAGGTCCATGGCGCCCAGGTCGCGCGACGCGAAGGTGATGCGCGGGCCCTTCAGCGTGGCCTGGATGTCGGGCTTGTCCGCCGAGCCCGCCACGGTGCCCGCGAGCGCGAGCGTGCCCTGGATGCCCATCTCTTCCGCGGTCTCCTGCCCCACGGCCTCCGCGAGCGACAGGTTCTCTCCGCCGAAGCGGTAGTCCAGCGCGCCCGCGCTGAAGCCGAAGGAGCCCTCCACCCAGGTGCGCCCCATCCGGCCGTCCAGCACGGTGCGCTCCAGCACCATCTCCTTGCCGTCCACGAAGCGCAGCCGCGCGGAGCCCGCGCCCAGCCTGCGGCCCAGGTACGTGGTGTCGCGCAGGTCGAAGGCCACCAGCCCCTCCAGCTTCTCCAGGGGGCTGTCGATTTCGACGCGGCCCGAAGCCGCGCCGGCGAACTGGCCTTGAATCACCGCGATGGACGGGCTCAGGCCCGCCACCAGGTCCACCAGGTCCTCGGTGCGGCCCTGCGGCACGGTCACGTCCAGGCGCAGGTGCAGGAGGCGCGCGAAGGCGAGCTTCGCGTTGCCGAAGTACTGCGTGCGCCCCTTCTGGCCGGTGAGCGACGGGAAGGACAGCAGGCCATTCGAATACGACAGCTTCGCCTGTGTCACGCCCAGGCCGAAGCCCCAGAAGGTGAAGTCGCGCAGGGACAGGCTCGCGTCCACCTTCACGTCCGAATACGGCCCCACGATGGAGTAGTTCGCGGAGCCCTTCCCGGACCACGGCAGCTCCGCGATGTGGCCGAAGTCCGACAGCTCCAGCTCGCCGTTGCCCTGGATGTCCAGGCCGCGCGCGGTGTCGAAGTAGAGCGTCACGTCGCCGTGCACGCGCGAGCGGCCGGACTCCACCGTGAGGCGGCTGAAGGACACGCGGTCCCCGGAAAGCTTCACGGCCGTCTGCGCGCGGCCCCGCTCGAAGGTGAGCAGCGTCTTGCCGGCGCTGACCGGCGCGTCGAACGCGCGCGTGGCCAGCACGAAGCGGCCGCTGCGCAAATCCAACGGCCCGGACAGCGACGGCCGGGGCAGCAGCGTCCCGGTGAGGTGCGCGTTCGCCGTCGCGGGGAAGTCCACCCAGGAGCCCGCCACGCCCGCGCGCTCCAGGATGCGCCCGAAGGACGCGTCCTCCGTCTGGAGCGTCACGTCCACGGGCAGCTCCGGCGTGAGCTTCAGCGCGCCCGACAGCTTCACCTTGCCGGAGCCCAGCGGGGCCTCCAGCGACTCCACGCGCACGCGGTCCCCCGCGTACGACAAGCGCGCGTTGAGGCTCACCGGGCCGTACTGCTCATAGGCCAGGTTGCTCGCGGACAGGTCCGCGCCCACCGCGAGCGCGGACGGCTTCCCGGTGATGGACAGGCGCGTCCACAGGTGCCCGGTGGCCGGACGCGGCAGGAGCTTCGCCTGCGACAGCGTGCGCAGCGGCAGGAACACCTGCGCGTCCAGCGCGAGCACCGGATGACACAGCGTCTCCACCCGGCCGGACACCGTGGCGGTGATGTCGTCGAGCGTCACCTCCGCGCGCTCCACGTCCAACAGGCCTTCATCGGGGTCCAGCGCGCCGGTGAAGCCCAGCTGCCCCAGCGTCAGCTCGCCGCCGCCCGCGCCCAGGCGCACCACGCCCCGCCGTGCGCCCACCTCCAGCTCCATCACGCCCCAGTGCTCCACCCACCCCACGTCCAGGTTCTCCACCTCCACGCCCCGCCCGTCCGGCAGCGCGAGGCGCACCTCCGCGCCGGTGATGTCCACGCGCCCCACGCCCACGCGGGTCAGCGGCGTGAGCGGGCACGTGCCGTCGGAGGAAGGCGGGGCCGCGGAGGGCCGGGACAAATCCAGCGCCACGCGCGGATGGCGCACGCGCACGTGGCCCAGCATGAAGCGGCGGGACAGGGGCGACAGGAAGCCCAGCCCCACCTCCGCCTCGTCCGCGGCGAACAGCGGCGTGTCCCTGCCCGGCGCGAACACCGACACGCCGTGCAGCACCACGCGCGAGCCCAGCGGATCCAACTCGCACCGGCCGATGCCCACGTCCACGCCCAGCAGGTCCGGCAGGTTCCTGCGCGCCAGGGTGCAGGCGGCGTCCCAGGTGAACGGCTGACGCAACAGCAGGATGCTCCCCGACACCACGAGGAGCACCAACAAGAGCGCCTTGCGCGCTGCACTGTTGCGGCTGGGGAGGGACAAGCCGCTAGAGCTTACCGAGTCCCTCGAGGTAGCGGTCGATCTCCGCCAGGTCGATTTTGGTGTTCGCCGTCCGGGGCAGCGAGGTGGCGGGCGCGCTCGCCCGCTCGCTTGCCTGGGAGGCAGCCGAGCCACCCTGGAGCCCCAGGTTGTTGCCGATGCGGTGCACCAGCTCCGCGCTGATGGTCTCCGAGCGCACCAGGAACGCCTCGAAGAGGGCGTTGTCGCACAGGGTGTTGATGACGCGCGGGGTGCCGCCGGAGTGCTCGTGCACGGCGAGCAGCGCCTCCGGCGTGAAGGGCATGCGCGGGCAGCCGGCGAGCCGCAGCCGGTGCTTCACGTACGCCTCCGTGGACTCCGCCGTGAAGGGCTCCAGCTTGTAGCGGAGCGCCACGCGCTGGGCGAGCGGCGGATCCAGCTTCAGGTTCTTCTCGATCTCCGGCAGGCCGAAGAAGACGAAGGAGATGAGCTTGCGCTCCGGCACTTCCAGGTTGAGCAGCCCCCGGAACTCCTCCATGAGCTCGCGCGTCTCCAGCATCTGCGCCTCGTCGATGAGGACGACGGCCTTCTTGCCGGACTCATAGATTTGCAGCAGGCGCTGGTAGAGCTGCGACAGGAGCGCCAGCTTCTCCTGCGCGGGGTTCTCCACGCCCAGCTGGAGCGCGATGCGGCGCAGGAGCCACTGGGCGGTGATGCCCGAGTGGATGATGACGAGCAGCGCGGCCTCGTACTCGGACTCCGGAAGCGAGTCGAGCATGCGCCGGGCGAGCGTCGTCTTGCCCGCGCCAATGTCGCCAATGAGGATGGACAGGCCCTTCATGTAGCCCACGGCGTGCATCAGCCGCGTGAGGGCCTGCGAGTGCTGCGCGGAGTTGTAATAGAAGCGGCTCACCGGAGCGTTGGAGAACGGCTCCTGGGTGAGTTCGAAGAAATCGAGGTAGGTCGTCATCGCTCGCCGGGCCTCGTGGGGGGACGCGCTACACGTACCCTACTTTACGAGCCTTCGGCACGCCCGCGGCGGGAACCGGCGTCGCGGGGCCCTTTCCGGCGCGAGGCAGCGGGTCCTCCTCCGGTGCGGTCACCGCCGACAGCCGCGTCACCTGAGACCCCACGTCGCGGTATTTCGCGTCCATGGCGGCCACCCGCTGGAAGTGGAAGAGCGCCTTGCCCTGCTCGTTGAGCGCGTCGTAGGCGCTCGCCAGCTCGAAGCCCAGCGCCTTGGCCACCTCGCCCGTCGCGAGCACGTTGGAAAGGCCTTCCTTGAACACCGCCACGGACTCGTCCGGCTTGCCGCGCAGCGTGTGCAGCATGCCAATCATCGTCAGGCAGTCCAGCTCGCGCGGGGTGCCCACGCAGCCCTGGCGGGCCACTTCGAACTCGTGGACGGCGTCGTCCAGCAGCCCCATTTCCTTGTAGGCGATGCCCAGGTCGTAGTGCGTGTCCACGTCCTCGGGCTTCACCACCTTGGCCAGGCCCTTCTTGAACTCGGCGAAGACCTCGTCCACCGAGTACTGGAAGTCCTCCTCCGCCGGGGGCACCGCCGCCAGCGACTCACCGCCCAGGTCGTCCAGCTCACCGGCCAGCTGCGCCGCCAGGTCGAACGCGTCGCCACCACCGGCGCCATCGTCGAGCGACGCCTCCGTCACCGGCTGCACGGAGGGCACGTGCAGAGGCTCCGAAGGAGCGTCGTCCTCGGGGGCCGCGCCACCACCGGCCTCCATCTCCTCCAGCCGCGCCATCAGCTCGCCGGCGCGCACGTGGCCGGGGAACGCGATGGCCACCGTCTCCAGGATTTCGCGCGCCTCTTCCAGCAGCCCCTGGTCGAGGAAGAACGACGCCTCGTCGCACTCCTCGGAGGCAGGCTCCTCCTCGGGCTCCGCTTCCGGCTCGGGCTCCGGCGCATCCGCCAGGGCCTCGGGCTCCGGCTCCGGCTCGTCCGCGAACGCCTCGGTCTGGGGCTCGTCGTAGGACAGCCCCTCCACCGACGGCAGCACCATGTGCGCGGCGGTGGGCTCGTCTTCTTCCTCGTCGCCCAGCGACATGCCACCCGCGTACGCGGGCTCTTCCACCGGCGCGGAGAAGCTTTCGTCCAGGCCCGCGTCGTCCAGCGCGGACGCATCCAGGGGCGCGAGCCCCACGCGCGTGGGCGCGTCGTCGTCCTCGCCCAGCGACATGCCGGGTTCGATCAGGGCCTCGTCGTCGCCGCTGTCGCCCAGCGTCGGCAGTTGGAGCGTGTCCGGCGCGGCCTCTTCCAGCAGCGCGCGCGACGGGGACAAGATGCGCGTGGGCGGCGCCTCTTCCTCGTCGCCCAGCGACATGCCGCCCGCGTCGTCCGCGAGCACCATGGGCTCGTCGCCGTCCACGTCCGCCGCGTACGCCAGCGTGTCGTCCTGGGCGAGCAGCGGCTCGTCGTCCAAGCCTCCGGAGTCATCCGAGCCGACCAAGCCCGGCTCGTCCGCGAGCACCAGCGAGTCCTCGTCGGACCCCATCACCAGGTCGTCCTGCGGCGGCAGGTCGTAGACGGTGTTCTCGGCGGAGCTGATGGGCTCGCCCATCACCGCTTCCTCGCCGCTCAACGTGGTCTCCGCGACCTCGTCGTCGACGATTTCGTCCGAGTCCGACCCGTGGCTCAGCGCCGCGAGCGCGAGTTCGTCACCCCCGGGCTGCGCGAGCGCGTCCTCCGGCGGATCCGCGACGAGGATCTCGTCCTCGTTGGAGTCCACCAGGATGGCGTCCTCCTCCAGCGACTCCACGCCCGGCGTCGCCGCAGGCGCCACGAAGCCCCCTTCCGCGCGGAGCACGGACAGGAAGGCGGGCACCTCGGGATGCGCCGGATTCTCCTGGAGGATGGTCGCCAGGTACGGCTGCGCGCGCTGCACGTCCGCGCGGCGCGTGCACAGGCGCAGCACGTTGAGCAGCTGCTCGGACGCCTGCGCGCCGTTATTGGCCGCCACGTAGATGTGGTACGCCTTTTCGTGCGCGTCCAGGTTCTCCGGATCCACGGAGAACACCTTGCGCAGGTGCTCCAGCGCTTTGTCGTGGAGCCCGTACTTCACGTAGACGTCCGTCTCCGTCAGCAGCTTGGCCAGCTGCTCGCGGCTCATCCCCACGGGCGCAGGCGGTGCCACGGCCGCGGGCGGCGCGGCGGGCGCGGGACGGGACGGGGGCGCCGAAGGGGCCGGCGCGCTCCACGCGGGCGCGGCCTCCTCCACGGGGTGATGCACGGCGGCGGGCGCGGGCTCCGGCTCCGGCTCAGCGACGGGGCCCCGGCGCGCGAGCAGATCCGGATCCTGCGGATCCAGCAGCTCAATCTGCGTCCACACGCCGTCGGACTCAGCGGTGCGGCCGCGCTCCTGGTGGATCTTCGCGAGCTCCTTGTAGACGGACACCGTCTTGGAGACCTGGCCCAGCCCCTGGAACGCCTGGGCCAGCAGCGTCAGCGTCTCCACGTCGCGGCCATCCGCCTTGAAGCACACCTGGAGCTTGGCGAGCGCGCGCTTCTGGTCGCCGCGCTGCAGGTACGACGCGGCCAGCTCCTTCGCGAGCGGGAGGTTGTCCGGCTCCAGCGCGGAGAGGCGCTCCGCGACGCGAAGCCAGTCATCCGCCCGGGCGTTGCGCTTGAGGTACTCCGCGGCGCGCTTGAACTCCTGCGCCGCTTCCTTCGTCATGTTCTCGCGCGCGTACAGCTCCGCGAGCTTGATCTTCGACGCCACGTTCTCGGGGTCGAGATCCACCATCTTCTTCAGCGTGTCGAGGCTCGACTTGGTGTCGCCCGCCTTGTCGTAGTGGTTGGCGACGATCTGGAAGTACGCCATCGCCTCCGACATCAAGCCCAGCTGCTGGTGCAGCTCCGCCAGCTTGAGGTTCACCTCCAGCAGGTTCGGGTTGAGCTTGAGGACCTGCTTGTAGAGGGCGACGGCCTTGAGGAAGAAGCCGTCCGAGGAGTAGCTCTCCGCGACCTTGGTGAAGAAGTGCGCCGCCTGCGCGTTGTCGTTCTTCTTCTGGTACAGCTCCCCCATCTTCTGGAGGACCCGGATGTCCTTCGGGTCGACCTCCAGGACCTTCTGATACTCCTTGATGGCTTTGTCGTACGCGCCCTTCGCGACCAGCTTCGCGGCGGCTTCGATGATCTTGTTCTTGTCCATCGAGCGTGCGCTTCCGACAGGCAGAAACCCCGAGGAACTTCGCGGGTTTCAGTCCTTCTCTGGGGGGGAGCATCGGAGGCTAACGGAATCCTCCGATGCGGGTCAAGAAACAGCCTGCCCTCCCCCAGGGCTGGATCACCCGCCTGGACGCTCGCACGCCCGGCGGGTTTTCCACGCCTTCACGGCAAAGCGCTACGGCGTCTCTTCCACGGCCTTCTTGAGCCGGCGCGAACCCGTCTCGCTCGCCAGCAGGCGCTCCACGAAGCGGGTGTCGTAGTTGCCCTCCTGGAAGGACTCCTCCGCCAGTGCGGCCCGGTGGAACGGGATGTTGGTGCGGATGCCCTCCACGACGTACTCGGAGAGCGCGCGCTGCATGCGGCGGATGGCCGTCTCGCGGTCCTCCGCGTGCACGATGAGCTTGGACAGCAGGCTGTCGTAGTGCGGCAGCACCGTGTAGTTCTCGTACGCGGCGGAGTCCACGCGCACGCCGTAGCCGCCCGGCACGCTGTAGCCCGTAATCTTGCCCGGCCACGGCGCGAAGGTGACGGGGTCCTCCGCGTTCACGCGGCATTCAATGGCGTGCCCGCGTATCTGCACGTCCTCCTGCTTGAAGCGCAGGGGGTGCCCGTAGGCCATGCGGATCTGCTCACGGACCAGGTCCACGCCCATGACCAGCTCCGTCACGGGGTGCTCCACCTGGATGCGCGTGTTCATCTCCATGAAGTAGAACTCGCCGCGCTCGTCGAGCAGGTACTCGATGGTGCCCACGTTGTTGTAGCGGATCTTCCGCATCGCGGCGACGGACACCTCGCCCATGCGCTGGCGCAGCTCCGGCGTGAGCGCGGGGGATGGACTCTCCTCGATGAGCTTCTGGTGCCGCCGCTGCACGGAGCACTCACGCTCGTTGAGGTGGATGACGTTCCCGTGCTCGTCCGCGACGATTTGAATCTCGATGTGGCGCGGCTTCTCCACGTACCGCTCGATGTAGAGGTCGCCGTTGTTGAAGCTGGCCAGGGCCTCCGCCTGCGCGGTGGAGAACGCCTGCGCGAGCACACCCGGCTCGCGGACGATCTTCATACCCTTGCCGCCACCGCCCGCCGCCGCCTTCAGGATGACCGGGAAGCCAATCTCCTTCGCGAAGGCCTCCGCCTCACGCGGATCCTTCACCACGCCGGGGCTGCCCGGGAGCAACGGCAGGCCGGCCTCGCGGGCCGCGGCGCGCGCGCGCACCTTGTTGCCCATCAGCCGCAGCATCTCCGGGCGCGGGCCAATGAAGCGGATCTTGCAGTTCTCGCAGACCTCCGCGAACTCGGCGTTCTCCGACAGGAAGCCGTAGCCCGGGTGGATGGCGTCCGCGCGGGTGATCTCCGCCGCGGAGAGCAGCTGCGGCACGTTGAGGTAGCTCTCCTTGGACGGAGGCGGCCCGATGCAGACGGCCTCGTCCGCGAAGCGCACGTGCAGCGCGTTGGCGTCAGCAGTGGAGTGCACCGCCACGGTGGCGATGCCCAGCTCACGGCATGCGCGGATGATCCGCAGGGCAATCTCCCCGCGGTTGGCGACCAGTACCTTCTTGAACACGGCCGTGCTCCTTCGCGAGGGCCTGGGGCGCGTCCCGCCCGGATGGGGCCGGACGCGCCTGACGGGTCAGCAGACTCAGGCCGGCTCGATGCGGAACAGCGCCTGGCCGAACTCTACCGGGCGACCGTTCTCCACGAGGACCTCGGCGATGCGGCCGGAGACCTCGGACTCGATTTCGTTCATCAACTTCATCGCTTCCACGATGCAGAGCACCTGGCCCTTGCGCACCACCGTGCCCACGTCCACGAACGGGGGCTGATCCGGCGCGGGGGTCCGGTAGAACGTCCCCACGAAGGGGCTGGTCACCTGGTGGCCCGGCTTCTCCGCGGGCTTCTCCGGGGCCGCGGCGGTGGGGGCCGCGAGCGCGGCGGCGGGCGCCACACGGGGCGCGGCCGGAGCGGCGTACTCCACCGGCGGCGACACCGTCACCCCGGGGCCCGACGGCGCCGTGTGGTGGACGATGGTCGTCTCCGGCGCGTGACCGCGGCGGATGTAGAGCTTCTCCGGGCCCTTCGTCCACACCAACCGGGTGACGTCGGAGGCCTCCAGGATTTCGACGATCTGCCGGAGGGCATCCACGTCCAGCGACGTGCTGCCCGCATCCCGCCCGGAGGCCGCGCCCGAGGACTCGGCCGGCCGGGTTGCCTTGCGCTTCGTTGCCATTCGGACCCCTCCCGGGTCGCCAGGTGAAGGGAAGCTGCTCTCAGCCCGCGGTGGCCACGCGGGTGAGGTACTTGCCACCTTCACGCGTGTCGATCTTCAGCACGTCGCCCTCGTTGATGAACAGGGGCACGTTGACGGTGTAGCCGGTCTCCAGCGTGGCGGGCTTCATGGCGCCGGACACGGTGTCGCCGCGCACGCCCGGGTCGCACTTGGTGACCTTGAGGTCCACGGAGTTCGGCAGGCCCACGTTGATGGCCTTGCCGTTCCAGAAGAGGATCTCGACGTCCAGGTTCTCCTTCAAGAAGTTGATCGACTCCCCGAGGCCTTCCTTGGTCAGGAAGGTCTGCTCGAAGGTCTTCTTCTCCATGAAGTGGTACTCGTCGCCCTGGACATACAGGAACTGCATGTCCTTGGACTCGATGTCCGGGGTGCCCACCTTGTCGCCGGACTTCAGCGTGGGCTCCAGGACACGGCCGTCCAGCAGGCTGCGGATCTTCGTACGCGTGAAGGAGGAGCCCTTCCCAGGCTTGACGTGCTGGAAGTACTCGATGACGTACGGCTTGTCCTCCCACAAGATCTTCAAACCATTGCGGAATTCAGACGTATCGACAAACCCGGCCATGGGACCGACTCCTGGGACGAACGTAAAGGCGAAAGTCCGGGGTGTCTAGCCCATGCCCTGGTTCCTGCAAAGAGGAAAGCGGAGGCACGCTGCGTCGCCGGGCAGGCTCGACAATCCCCTGCCCGAGCGGACGTGCGCGGCTACAGCTCCGCCTTCACCTGCGGCGCGGTGACGCGCAGGACATAGCGCCCCTTGCCGAAATTCCCGTCCGCGCGCAGGGCCAGCACCAGGAAGTACTCCGGCGTCAGCATGCGCATCACGGTGAGGACCTTCTCGCTGTTGACGGACACCTCGGTGACGGTGCCCGTCTTCAGGGATTCGGCCGCGTTCTTCAACTGCGTGAGCAGGTTGGCGTACTCCACCCAGGTGCCGGACACGTCCAGCTCCGTGGCTTCGTCCTTCTGGAACGTCTCCACGGAGATGCCGTCGAAGCCCATCACGCTGCACGCGAGGGCTCCGTCCACCTGGTTCACCACCGCTTCAAGGTGCGTGCGGAAGGCCATCTAGCCCCCAACGCCCGGGGCCGCCGGACCGGGCTGGCACGAGGGAAATTGGCCGTCCTGACCGGCACCCGAACCACACGGGCCCGCGGGGATCGCAGGCGACTCGGTCCCGGCGCAGGTCGGAAGCAGGACGGGCGCATTGGCGACGTCGATGCCGTAGACGACCTCGTTCGACTCGAACTTCTTGCCGCCCGACGCGAACTTGCCCGTGACCTGAACGGTGACCCTCACCGTGGCCGTCGTGGTCCCGGACAGGGCCGCCCGCAGGGCCGCCGCGGCTTCCGAGGTCATCAGGTTGACCACCAGCCGGTTCTCGTCCGACGAGGGATTGATGACCGCCGTGTAGGGGACCTCTCCGTCGGGGATGTTGATGCTCGGCGTCGAGGAGTAGGACAGCTTCAACGTGTCCACGAAGGCGGCGGCGGAACCTCCGATGTCGGTGTCCGGCTCCAGAGGGACGCCGTTCACGTCGATGGGCGTGCTCGCGTACGTCGACTTGACGACGAGCCCCAGCACGTAGGCGTTCCGGTAGGCCAGGTTGAGCGAACCACTTGCGATGCCGGTATCGTCAGGGCCGAAGTCGCAGCTGTCGTCCGGCTGGATGGTCTGGAGGATCTGGACGACGGGGGCGCTTTCAGAGCACGAGCAGAGCCCGAGCGACAGGGCCGCCGCGATGAAGAAGGGCTTCATTGGAGTGTCTCCCAATCAGGCGCGGTGCCGTTAGAGGCTCTGCGCGATGGTCTGCCGGTTGAGGATGCGGGGCGTGATGAAGATGAGCAGTTCCTGCCGCACGTCCGTCTCCAGGGTGCTCCGGAAGAAGAAGCCGAGCACGGGAATCTTCGCCAGGAAGGGCACCGAGTCGGACGAGGTGCTGCCGCGGCGCACGTAGATGCCGCCGATGACCGTCGTGTCGCCATCCTTCACCAGCACCTGGGTGTTGGCCTCCTTGCGCTGGATGGACGGCTGGCCGTTGGCACCGGTGTTGGACGGGTCCGGCTGGTTGTTCTGCGCCGCGATGGACATGAGGATGCTGCCGTCCTGGGTGATGTGCGGCGTGACTTCCAGCGACAGGCGCGCTTCCACGAAGGTCGTGTTCACGCCGCCGGCCGACGTCTGGCTGAACGGGATGGACAGACCCTGGCTGATGCGGGCCGTGTTGTTGTCCAGCGTGGTGACCTTGGGCGACGAGATGGTCTTCACCGTGCCCTCGGACTCCGCCGCGGACAGGCGCAGGTTGAGCTGCACGGCGCCGCCCGCGGAGCCGAAGGCGAAGCCCATGGCGCCACCGAGGCCCTGACCCACCGCCGCCGGCAGGTTCACCGCGAAGTTGGGCTGGGCCGGAACGCCCGCCGCCGTGCCGCCCGCGCCGCCCGTGACACCGACGGTGCTGGGGAAGATGAGGCCGGTCGGATTGCCGGACGCGGCCGACAGACGCGTCTGACCGCCCCACTGCACGCCCAGGTTGCGGCTGAAGGAGGTGCTCGCCTCCACGATGCGGCTCTCGATGAGGACCTGCGGCGTCTGCGTGTCCAGGCTGCGCACCAGGGCGCGCGCCTTCTCCGTGTTGGAGCGGATGTCCTTGATGATGAGCACGTTGGTGCGCACGTCCACCGTCACCGTGCCGCGGTCACTGAGCACGTCCTTCACGCGCGCCGACATGTCACCGGCCACCGCGTAGTTCACCGGCACCAGGCTGACCAGCAGGTCCTCCTGCTGCTGCAGCGACTTCTTGCGCTCCTGGCGCAGCCGCGCCTCCTCTTCCAGCGTCTTCAGCGGCGCGATGCGGATGATGTTGCCCACCTGCTCCTGGCCCAGTTGCTTGGTGCGCAGGATGAGGTCCAGCGCCTGGTCCCAGGGCACGTTGCGCAGGCGGATGGTCACGCGGCCCGACACGTCGTCGGCCACGACGATGTTGCGCTTGGAGATCTCCGCGATGACGCGCAGCAGGTTCTGGATGTCGATGTCCTTGAACTCGAAGGACACGCGCTTGCCGCGGTAGCGCGCCTGCTGGGGCGCGCCCTCCGCCGCGTACGCCGGGGCCTCCGCCGTGAAGCCGGCGGTGCGCTGGGTGACGGCCACCTCCTCCGTCTTCACGCCCTGCACGTCCAGCCGCCAGCTCAGGCTGTTGGCGCCCTGGGTGACGTTCTCCTCGATGGCGCCGTCCGCGGCGACCACCAGGCGCACCTTGCGGCCCTCACCCGGCACGCTGAAGGCGCTGATCATCTTCACCGGCGTGTCCAGCGCGCTGGTGTCCAGGCTGCGCTCCAGCTTCTTGGGCAGCCGCGCGTTCTCCAGCGTCAGCACCGCGCTGCGCGGATCCGGCCGGTCCACCTTCCACGCCGTCGCGCCGGACAGCTTCAGCTGCACGCGACCGCCCGAGGGGCTCTCGTCGAAGGACAGGTCCTTGACCTCCACCACCGCCGGCTGCGGCGCGGCCTGCGCCACCGCGGGCTGCGGCTTCGCCGACTCCTGCACGGGCAGGGGCTGCGGGCGCAGGGGCTCCGTCTCCGCCACCGCGTCGCGCGGCTGGGCGGGCTTGGACTTGCGCGCCACCGCGGCGCCCAGCACCACCTCCAGGCCGCGCTCGGCGCGGTCCACGCGGTAGGCGGGCATGTCGCCCTTGGCCACGAGCACCAGGCGCACCTTGTCCTCGTGGGCGCCCACGCGCACGTCCTTGAGCAGGTTGCCCTTCACCTTGGGCGCCTTCGCGCTCAGGCCCACGCCGTACACGTCCACGGCCAGGCGCGGCGGGTCCACCAGCTCCAGGACCTCATAGCGGGCGATCTCGCCGTCGGCGGCGACGCGCAGCGACTCGCCGTCCAGGGACAGCCGGGTGATGCGCTGGGCCGGGTGGGCCACCTCGCGCTCATCCGCCTCCGTGGCGACGACGTTCTCACGGCCCGGCGCCTGGGACGGGGCGGCCTTGGAGGACGTCCCCTCCTCTGGCACCACCGCCACCATCGCCTCTACCACCGGCGCGGGCTCGGCCTTCGGCGCGGGCTCGGCCGGCTTCGCTTCGGCCGGGGCCTGCGGAGCCTGGGCGGTCGCGGCGGCGGGGGCCACCGGCGAGCCGTCCACGGAGATGACCACGCGGTTGCCTTCCGCGCGGACGTCGTACTGGGAGGCCTGATCGAGCGCCACCAGCACGCGGCCCACGCTGGCGCGCGCGTCGGAGAACTGGGCGGCCACCACGCCGGACACCGGACCGGTGCCGTCATGGTGCCCCTTGATGCCGGTGGCGTCCGCGGACGACAGGTCCACCACCAGCCGCTCCGGCCCACTGAGCCGGAAGACGGTGAAGGTGGGCGGCCGGGTCCCGGTCACCACGACCTGGGCACCAGCTCCCGTCCGGGACACCTGCAGGTCCCTCAGCGTATTGAGATCCGCGCCGTACACCTTGGCGCTTGCCAGGACGACCGCCCATGCGGTCGCCATGAACCACTTGCCCCTCGTCACAGCGCTCTGCTCGAGCATGCGTCCCCTCAACAAGTTGGAAGCGGGCGACGACTGCCCGCGGGCGCGCCGTGGGGCGCTACTCCCAGTTCTTGCCCGTCATCAGGTTGTAGGCAGGGTCCTTCACGCCATCCGCCTTGAGCTGGAGACTCACCGGATTGCTGATGAGCTCGCCCTTGGCGCCCGTGAAGACCTCGGTGACGGTGACCGAGTCCCGGAGAATTTGTGTGACCTTGCCGCCCTGGCGCCCCACGCGGGTGTTGCGCCGGACGATGTGGCCGCGACCCAGGGGGTCCTCGACCATCGCCAGCGGGCTGGCGTCCCCCGTGACGACCGCCACCAGCTTGAGCTGGTCGAGGTCGAACACGCACAGGGGTTCGTTGCAGGCCCGCTCCGGTGCGTCACGCGCCACCGGCCCGAGCTCCTCCAGCGGACTGCGGAACGGGTCCCGCTTGCCCACCGGGCTATAGGTGTAGACGAACGTTGGCGCCGCCGACGCCTCGGTCTTCTCCGCCACTGGGGCCGGCGCGGGGGCGGCGGCCTTGGGGGGAGCAGTGCGTGGGGCCTTGGGCGTGTCCTCACAAGCGGACAGGGTCAGCGCCAGCACCGCAACGGTCATCGTGGATTTGAACGTCTTCATCCGCGTCATCCCTTGTCGCCCTTGTTGCCGGGCGGATCAAGTTTCTAGTTGCTCTTCTTCTTGTCGGAGGCCTTCTTGTCGGAGGCCTTCTTGTCGGAGGCCTTCGTGTCGACGAAGCGGAACGTCGTCGCCAGGAAGCTGCTCTGGAGGATGACCTTCTCGTTCTTCAGGGCCGCGCCATCGAGCTTGATGTTGTTGACGTTCACGATGCGGCGCATGTTCGCCATCTCCTGCAGGAACATGGCGATCTCGTGGTAGTTGCCGCTCACCGTCATCTTGATGGGGATGCGCGCGAAGAACTCGGTGCCCTCGACGTACTCCTTGCCGGGCTCCACGCGGGCGATCTCCAGGCCGGACTTCTTGCCGATGTCGTTGATCTGCGCGAGCAGCTCCTCCATGTCGCGCCGCTCCGGCAGCTCCGTGAGGGCCTCCGCCAGCTTCTGCTCGAGCACGTCCATCTCACGCCGGCGCTCGTTGAGGTTCTGGGCGATCTCGCTCTTCTCCGCGAGCTCCTGGTCGAGCTTCCGGCGGTCCGCCGCGCGGCGGATGATGTTCTCGTCCGTGGGCTTGATGAAGGAGAAGAAGTTGCCCACGGTCAAGATGACGACGATGGCCGCGAGCCCGCCGAACTTCGCCGCGGGGGGGGCCTTCGCCAGTTGATCCAGGTATTTTTCCATGACAGGGGTCCTTCGCCGCCAATCAGATGGCGTAGTTGGCGGTGAGGGTGAGCTTGAAGTCGACGAACGTCGCCGCGCCGGCGGAGGCGGCCTTGGACTGCACGGCGTTGGTCAGTTCGACGTTGCCGAAGAAGGGCTTGATCTCGTTCGCGGAGAACTCCTCCACGCTGGCGGTCTCCGTGTTGAAGAGCTCCACGCGCGACGTCTTGCTGGCGGTGCGGCCCTGGTCCACCAGGCGTCCCATGCCCTTGGGCGTCCACACCATGCTGCCCAGGCCGCGCATCAGCTCCGCGACCTCGTCGTGGCTGACGGCCGAGCCGTCGATGGTGACCTTGTTGGACGCCTCGACGAAGTTCTTGAGCCAGACCTTCTTGGGGATGGCCGAGGACAGCGCGTCCAGCATGCGCACCGGCCCGTTGCGGCCCTTGCGCAGCGTGTCCAGCACCGCGAGCTTCTTCTCCACTTCCGTCTTGCGGGCGTTGATGTTGGTCACCTCGCCGATGACCTTCTCCAGCTCCGCGATCTTCGCCTTCGTCTGGGCGATGCCCTGGTTGGCCCGCTGCAGCTCGTCGTCGCGGTTCGCGTACCAGACGTAGTTGCCGATCATCGCGGCGATCAGGACCGCGGCGTAGAGGGCCAGGATCTGCCGGCCCATCTCCCGCTTCTTCACCGCCCGGACGGGCAGCAGGTTGATTCGGATCATCATGTGCGTGATTTCCTCGTGGCCAGAGCGGTATCAGCCCAGCTTGTCGCCCGGGCGCCGGAGCGCCAGTCCCACTGCCACCGCGGCCATGGGCGCCACGTCCATGATGAACGCGGGGTCGAACTTGCGGTTGTCCACTTCAATCTTCCGGAACGGGTTGAGGATCTCCACCGGCACGCCGGTTCGCGCCTCGATGGTCTTGAACAGGGCGGGGATCTTCGCGGTGCCGCCGGACAGGTAGACCTTGGTGAAGTTCGAGTCCGCGGCGGTGCCCGCGTAGAAGTCCAGCGAGCGCTGGATTTCACCGGCCACCTGCTCCGCCACGCTGGAGAGCACGCGCTCCACGTCCTGCGGCACGACGGCGTCCGCGTCCGCGCGGTTGCCGCCGATCTTCAGCGCCTCCGCCTCCTCGTAGGAGACGTTGAGCTGCTTCTGGATCTCTTCGGTGAACTGGTTGCCGCCGATGGTCACGTCACGGGTGAAGACGGTGACGCCGTTGGCGATGATGTTGATGTTCACCACGGAGGCGCCGGCGTTGATGAGGACGACGGTCTCCTTGTCCGGCAGCTCGTAGTTCGTGGAGAACATGTTCTGGACGGCGAACGCGTCCACGTCCACCACCACCGGGGCCAGTCCCGCCTCGGAGACCACGGTGGTGTAGTCGTTGATCATGTCCTTCTTGGCGGCGACGAGCAGCACGTCCATCTGGCCGGTGGCGTCGTTGCCGCCGCCGTCCAGGATCTGCGTGTCGATGTTCACGTCCTTCACGTCGAAGGGGATGTACTGCTCCGCCTCCCACTGGATGCTCTCCTCGAGCTCTTCCTGGCTCATGCGGGGCATCTGGATCTTCTTGATGATGACCGAGTGGCCGGACACGCCGATGGCGACGTCCTTGCCCTTGACCTTCAGCTCGGACATCAGCTCCTGGACGGCCTGCACGATGGCCGTGGAGTTCATCAACGCGCCGTCCACGATGGCCTCGGGAGGCAGCGGCTTCATTCCGAAGCTCTGGAGCGCGTAGCCGACTTCACCGCGCTTGCGCTGCTCCTTGAGCATGATCATCTTGATCGACGTCGACCCGATATCCAGCCCGAGTGCCAGTTTGCCCTTCGCCATGCGTAACTCCATCGGAGAGGGCGCCAGCGTAGCACCGGCTTGATACCCCTCCTAAAAAGTGCTTGGCGCCCGGCCGCCCTGCGGACGGGAGAGCGCCGTGAAAGCCAGCCACGACCGCGCCCCCAGGCCCACCATCGCGGAGGCCCGATTTTCCGGCCCCGGCGGCGTTCCGTCAAATAGCGCCGGAGGATTCCTCGAGGGTTGCCCGCCGGGCGTCTCCCCTGCCCTCAGGTCCGGGCGCCCTCCGCGTCCGGGTCGATGCCGTACTCCTTGATCTTGTAGAGGAGCGCCCGGTGGCTGATGTCCAACACCTCCGCCGCCCGGGTGCGGTTGCCCTTCGTGCGCCGCAGCGCCGCCCGGATGTAGGACTCCTCCAGCTCCCGGATGGCGCGCTTGAGCGACAGGTCGCTCCCGGCCTGTAGCGGCGGAGCCGTCCCCGCCGGGGCGGGTGCGGAAGCCGCCCACAGCTTTTCCGGAAGGCTGCCGGGCGCGATGTGGGTGCCTTCCTCGAGCAGCACCGCGCGCTCCATGGCGTTCTCCAGCTCGCGCACGTTGCCCGGCCAGGCGTAGGCCGTCATCAGGGCCTCCGCCTCCGGGGTGACGCCCTCCACCGGAGGCTCGCGGTTGAGGTCGCGGTTGAAGCGCTGGAGGAAGGAGTGGGCGAGCAGCGGGATGTCCTCGCGGCGCTCGCGCAGGGGCGGCAGGATGAGGTTCACGACGTTGAGGCGGTAGTAGAGGTCCTCGCGGAAGTCGCCCTGGGTCACCAGCTTGCCCAGGTCGCGCAGCGTGGCGGCCACCACGCGCACGTCCACGCGCTCCACGCGGCTTTCGCCCACCGGGCGGATCTCCCCCTCCTGCAGCACGCGCAGGAGCTTCACCTGCGCGCCCAGGGGCAGCTCGCCCACCTCGTCGAGGAAGAGCGTGCCGCCGTCGGCTTCCGCGAACAGGCCCCGGCGGGCGGTGCGCGCGTCGGTGAAGGCGCCCTTCGCGTGGCCGAACAGCTCGCTCTCCAGCAGGCCGTGGGGAATGGCGCCGCAGTTGACGGCGACGAAGGGCATGGCGGAGCGGCGGCTCTTTCCGTGCAGCTCGCGCGCGATGAGCTCCTTGCCCGTGCCGCTCTCTCCGGAGATGAGCACGGTGGTGTCCACCGGGGCCACGCGCGCCACCTGCTTGAGCACCGCCTGGAGCGCGGCGCTGTGCCCCAGGATGTGGCTACCCGAGGCGCCGGGGAGCCGGGCCTCGTGCAGCCGGCGGTTCTCGCGGACCAGCCGCTCGCGCTCCTCCGCCTTGCGCAGGACGAGGACGATCTCCTCTGGCTTGAAGGGCTTCTGGACGTAGTCGTAGGCGCCCGCCTGCACCGCCTCCAGCGCCTGCTCCTGGGAGCCGTATGCGCTCATCACCACCACGGTGAGGCCCGGATGCTCCGCGAGCGCGGCCCTGAGCACCGACAGCCCGTCGCGCTTGGGCATGCGCACGTCCGTCACCAGGACGTCATAGGCGCGCGTGGACAGCTCGCGCAGGGCCTCGTCCCCGTCTGCGACGGCGCGCACGTCGTAGCCCTTGTCGGTGAGCACCAGGGTGAGGATGTGGCGGATGGACGGCTCGTCGTCGGCGACGAGGACGGTGCGGAAGAGGGGCATGGGGGATGCCCATCATATGCCGTCCAGCCCCGCCGTCAGGCTGCTGGCAGCGATAGCCGGAAGCACGCGCCGCCGCCCGCTCCGTCGCGCGCGTCCAGCCGGCCGCCCATGCCCTGGGCCAGATTCAGGGACACCGCGAGTCCCAGGCCCGTGCCCTGCCGTCCCTTGGTGGTGAAGAACGGCTCGAAGAGGTGCGCGCGCACCTCCGGCGACAGGCCCGGGCCGCTGTCCTCCACCTCCACCAGGACGAGCGCGTCCTCGCGCCGGGTGGAGACGCGCACGCGGCCCTCGCCCCCCATGGCCTGGGCGGCGTTGAGCAGCAGGTTGATGAGGATCTGCGACAGGGGGCCCGGGTCCGCGCGGGCCAGCAGGCCGGGCGCCACGTCCAGGGCGACGTCCACCCGGTCCAGCTCCGGCCCGGCGCGCACCAGCCGCACGCACGTCTCCACCACCTGCCCCACATCCACCGGCCCGGGCTGGGTGCTGGCCGGGCGGCCCAGGTCCAGAAGCCCCCGCACGATGCGGTCGATGCGCAGGACCTCATGGTCGATGCGCTCCAGGAAGTCCTTGAGCTCCGGCCCCTGCGCCCTGGAGCGGGCCAGGGAGAGGTAGCCCAGGATGCCCGCCAGCGGATTGCCCACCTCGTGCGCCACGCCCGCGGCCAGCTTCCCCACCGTGGCCAGGCGCTCGGAGGCGACGAGCTCCGTCTGCGCCCTCGCGAGCCGGGCGTTCGCCTCGCGCAGCGCCTCCAGCTGCGCTCGCGTGAGGGCCTGTTCCTGGCGCAGCGCCTCCGCCATGCGCTGGAGCTCGCGCTGGATGCGCGACAGGAACGGCCCCCCCTGCCCGGAGAGCGGCACGTCCAGCTGCAGCCGGCCCAGCTGCTCCACGGACTTCTCCATGGCGCGCAGCGGGCGGCCCACCGCCAGGTCCAGCACGCCATAGGCCAGCAGCGTCAGCACCAGCAGATCCAGCCCCAGCGCCAGCGGCAGGAAGGCGCGGATCCGCGCGAGGCTCTCCATGTCCAGCGACCCCGGCAGCGCCAGCCGGCGCGCCGTGTCCAGCAGGCGGATGAGCACCGGCTGCAGCGTCAGCCACGACAGGCCCGTGGACAGCGAGCCCAGGAGGAACGCCACGCTGGCGATGCGCCACTTCATCCCCGCACCGGCGCGGGGTTCCTCACTGCGTCCCTCCAAGCATCATCGCCACCTCCGGGGGCAGCACGCGCGCGAGCAGCGGCCCCAGGAGCATCACCTCCAGCCCCGCCAGCGCCAGCCATGGACCGAACGGGATGTTGGTGACCCCGGGCTCCCACTGATCCTCGCCCGTCTCCTCGTCCAGGGTCACGTCCGGGATGTCCTGTAGGAGCAGGCACGGAATCACCAGCGCCACCCGCTTCCACCAGGGCAATCCGGGCTTCGTGAACTCCCACGTCATCGTGGACGCGGGCTCCTCCGGCTCCTCGTCGGCAGGGGCCTTGGACGGATCCTCCTTCTCCTCGCCGCGAGGGCCTGCCCGGCCCGTGAGGGCGAGCATCGCCACGCCCACGATGGAGCCCTGGAACGACGAGAAGAAGAGGATGCCGAGCAGCGACTGCCAGCCGAGGAACGCACCCAGCAACGCGACGAGGAACTTGTCCCCGCCGCCCAGCGCCTCCTTCTTCAAGAGCTTCCAGCCCACGTACTCCATGAAGCGGAAGGTGAGGAAGCCCACCGACGCGCCCACCACCGCGTTCACCACCGCGTCCTGGCCCAGGGGAATGGCCAGCACGATGCCCGCCACGATGCCCGGCACGGTGAGCGACAAGGGCAGGATCCAGTGCTCCAGATCAATGAAGGTGAGCGGCACCAGCAGGAACACCAGCAACAGCGCGGGCACCAGCGCGTACGTCCAGTCAAAGCGCTTGAGGCACGCGAGGAAGAGGAGCCCCGTGAGCAGCTCCACCAGGACGTAGCGCGGGGAGATGGGCATGCCGCAGCCTCGGCACTTCCCGCGCAGCCCCAGCCACGACAGGACGGGGATGTTCTCGTACCAGGCGAGCACGTGCCCGCACTTGGGGCAGCGGGACCCGGGTCGCACGATGCTCAGCCCTTCGGGCACCCGTGCGATGACGACATTGAGGAATGAGCCGATGCACAGGCCGAGGATGAACAGGAAGAGGATGAAGAGGGGCTCGGCCCAGCCCGGCGCGTAGGTGAACGTCACGGGGCCGGAATCCTACCCGCCGCTTCCGAAGCTGGCGACTGCGCGATGGAGGACGAAAACCGTCAGCGTCAGTGACAAAAATTGGCAGGCCCGCCGGTGATCCACCCCCTGCCTCGGCCGCCTGCCCTGGGAATCCCGGTGGTTGGGCGAAGTGTTCGGCCTGGCACTCTTCATGCTAAGAGTTCGCACGTCGTTCAACCCCCCTCTGCCTGCCGCGGAGTTCCCAAACATGATGAACCGTCTCTTCCGGAAGAAGGGTGGCTTCACCCTGATCGAGCTGATGATCGTGGTCGCCATCATCGGCATCCTGGCCGCCATCGCCATCCCGAACTTCATCCGCTTCCAGGCGAAGTCCAAGCAGTCGGAGGCGAAGACGAACCTGAAGGCCATCTTCACGGCCCAGAAGGCGTACTTCGGAGAGAAGGACAAGTACCAGGTGAACTTCACGGTCATCGGCTTTGATCCCGAGGCCGGCAACCGCTACAGCTACGGCATGGCCACGGCCTGCAACACCCCCGTCAACGCGACCCCCACGGATCGCCGCCCGGGCGCCATCCTCGGCTGCATCGGCCAGGACGCGCTGAAGTTCCCCACGGGGCCGGCCGCCGCGGACGCCGTCAACGCGGTGGGCGTGAACCCGGACATCGACACGTGCCCGAACTGCTCGTTCAACGCGACGGCGATCGGCAACGTGGACAACGATCCCGAGGGTGACACCTGGGGCATCACGTCCAACACGGTCGCCGGTGAGGCCGTCGTGCAGAACCCCTGCGGCATCGACGAGGACACCCCGAACGGCCTGAACCTGGTCGCGGGCGAGCCCACCAACGCGTTCAACGACGTGAGCTGCGGCGGTTAATTCGCTGCACGCCGTGCAAGCCTGCCGGGCTCGCTTCATTTGATTCACCGAAGCGGCTCGACATGGCACAATCAACGGGGCGCCCGGGCATTTCGGGCGTCCCGTTGTCGTTTCGTGAGGCCATGCGAAAGCTGCCCCTGCTGCGATTCGTTCCGGGACTGCTGCTGGTAGCCCTCCTGTCCGCGCCGCCCGTCCCCCCGCGCAGGCAAGGCGGCGGTCCCCTGCTCCCACGCCCCGACCTGCTCAAGGCGCTGTTCACCGCGCAGAAGGGCCTGGTGACGGACTACTTCTGGATCCTCATGCTCAACCGCATTGGCAGCGCGGTCCGGGCGGAGGACTACCTCCACGTCTCCGACTACGCGGAGCTGGTGACGAACCTGGATCCGAAGTTCCGGCAGGCGTACCTCTACGGAGGCCTCACCATCCCCGTCTACACGGGCAAGGGCGGCTACCTCAACACGGCGGAGTCCACGGCCCTGTTGCGCAAGGGCGTGGCGAACGTCCCCCACGACCAGCCCCTGACCTTCCAGCTCGCGTACAACCTGATGTTCTTCGAGCGGAAGTACAAGGAAGCCGCGGACCTCATCCAGGAGATGTCCCGGTGGGAGGGTGCCCCGCCCTACTTCGCCGCGCTCGCGACGCGCCTGTACGCGCAGTCCGGTGACTTCGACGCGAGCATGTCGTTGACCCTGGCGCTGCGCGACAGCGCGGAGGACGAGGAGTCGCGCGCCTTCTACGAGCAGCGCATCCAGGAGATCCAGCAGGAGCGCGTGCTCCGGGGCATCGACGAGGCCATCGCCCGCTACCGCGCTCGCGAGGGACGCCTGCCCGACACGCTGCCCGCGCTGGTGACCGCGGGCGACCTGCGCATGCTTCCCGCGGATCCGCTGGGCGGGGAGTTCTTCCTGGGCGAGGACGGCCGGGCCTACTCCAACGCCTCCAGGTTCCGGCTGGAGCTCATCCAGGACGAGAAGGACGAAAGCGGCGAACGCATCCTGCCCAAGCCCCGGACGACCCAAGCGCCATGACGACACCCCATCCTGACGCCCCTCCCATCCTGGCCCAGGGGCTCGCCAAGACCTACAAGGTCGGCTTCTGGTTCAACCGCACCGTGCGCGCCCTGCAGTCGCTGGACCTCCAGGTCGGTGCCGGGCAGATCTACGGCCTGCTCGGCCCCAACGGCGCGGGCAAGTCCACCACCATCAAGATCTTGATGAACCTGGTGCGCCCCAGCAGCGGGGTCGCGCGCATCTTCGGCCAGCCGGTGGATGCGGCCGCCACCCGGCGGCTGGTGGGCTTCCTGCCGGAGAACCCCGCCCCGTACGAGTACCTCACGGGCCGGGAGTTCGTGACGCTGGCCGGACAGCTCGCGGGCCTGAGCGGCCAGGAGCTGGACGTGCGCGTCAAGGAGGTCCTGGGCTCCGTGGAGATGGCGGGCGCGGAGAAGCTGCAGATCCGCCGCTACTCCAAGGGCATGGTGCAGCGCGTGGCGCTGGCCCAGGCGCTGGTGAGCCGGCCGAAGCTGCTCATCCTGGATGAGCCGACAAGCGGGTTGGATCCGCTGGGCCGCCGCCAGATGCGCGACCTCATCCTGGCGGAGCGGGAGAAGGGCACCACGGTCCTCTTCTGCAGCCACATCATCCCGGACGTCGAGTCGCTGTGCGACCGGCTGGCGGTGCTGGTGGGCGGACGGCTGGTGCGCGAAGGCAGCGTCCGGGAGCTGGTGTCCGCGCAGGTGCCCACCGTGGAGGTCGTGGTGGAGGGCATGGCGCCGGACGCGGTGAAGGGGCTGGGCATTCCCCTGGAGTCGCTCCAGGCGCTCGATGGCCGCGTGCTGCTCCAGGTGTCGGACGTGGACACCCAGCGGCTCTTGAGCGGCGTGCTGGGCGCCGGGGGCCGGGTGAACCAGGTGCAGCCGGCGCGGTTCTCGCTGGAGCAGCTGTTCATGAACGCGCTCAAGGAGTCCGGGCGCGCGTCCACCGTGGGCGGGGAGATCAATACATGAGCGCCTTCAGCGCGATGATGTGGAATGGCTTTCGCGAGGCGCGCCGCAACCGGGTGACGGTGGTGGTGGGCGTGTTCGCCGCGGTGGTGCTGCTTTCCTCCACGCTGGTGACGGAGGTGACGGTCACCACGTTCGACCGCGTGCTGACGGACTTCGGCCTGGGGATGATGAGCATCATCCTCGTCTTCCTGGCGGTGTTCCTGTCGAGCAGCCTGCTCAGCCGCGAAATCGAGCGGCGCACCATCTTCCTGGTGGTGAGCAAGCCTGTGTCTCGCACGCAGTTCCTGCTGGCGCGGCTGGCCGGCACCATGCTGACGCTGGGCGCGCTGCTGGTGGCGATGACGCTCGTCTTCCTGAGTCAACTGCTGCTGTTCCGCGCGGAGATCACCTCCACGCAGCTGCTGGCGAGCGCGGGCCTGTGGTTCGAGCTGCTCGTCATCAGCAGCGTGGGCATCCTCTTCTCCAGCTTCGCGGGCCCGGCGGTGTCGGCCATCGCCACCACGGGCCTGTACTTCACCGGGCACCTGACGGGCGACCTCTACGCCATCGCCAGCCGCTCGGAGAGCACGTTCATCCAGGTGATGGGCAAGACAATCTATTACGCGCTGCCCAACCTGGAGCGGGTGAACTTCCGTCCGCAGGCCACGTACGCGCTGCCGGTGGACGCCAGCACCTTCCTGTCCGGCGCGGCCTACAGCGTCGCGTGGGCGGGCGTGCTCATCGCCCTGGCCACCGTCATCTTCGAGCGGCGCGACTTCCGCTGACGTGAGGCACGCTGGCCCCGGGCTTCAGGCCCGGGGCGTCGGCTCGTCCAGCTCCTCGGTGAGGCCGTGCTTGGCCAGCCGGTAGCGGAAGGAGCGGAAGGACAGCCCCAGGAGCTCCGCGGCGCGCGTCTTCACCCCTTGCGCCTGCTTGAGCGCGGCCAGCAGGTGGCGCCGCTCGCTGTCGTCCAGGTGGCGCTCCAGGTTGAAGCCCGCCCCCATCGCGGGCTCGCCGGCCTCGCCGGAGCGGGCCTGGGGCTCCGCCTCGCCGCGCACCGTGGGCGGCAGCGTCGTGGGCCCCAGCAGGTCCGAGTCCGACAGCGTGGCCGCGCGCTCCACCATGTTCTGCAACTGGCGCACGTTGCCCGGGAACGCGTAGCGCTCCATCAGGGCCAGCGTCTCCGGGGCGAACCGCAGCGCCGGGCGGCCCAGCTCCTCCGACAGGCGCGCCAGGAAGTGGGTCGCCAACGGGGCGATGTCGTCCGGGCGCTCGCGCAGGGCGGGCAGCTCCAGGGTGATGACGTTGAGCCGGTAGAAGAGGTCCTCGCGGAAGCGCCCCGCCTTCACCTCCGCCTCCAGCCGGCGGTTGGTGGCGGCGATGACGCGCGCGTGGAAGGGAATCTCCGCCGCGCTGCCCACGGGCTTCACCTTGCGCTCCTGCAGCACGCGCAAGAGCTTCACCTGCGTGGACAGGGGCATCTCCCCCACCTCGTCCAGCATCACCGTGCCCTCGCCCGCGGAGACCAGCAGGCCCGGACGCTCGTGCGTGGCGCCGGTGAAGGAGCCCTTCATGTGGCCGAAGAGCTCGCTCTCCAGCACGCCCTCGTTGAGGGCGCCGCAGTTGAAGGGCAGGAAGGGCTGGGCGGCGCGCTGGCCGCGCAGGTGGATGGCCCGGGCCACCAGCTCCTTGCCGGTGCCGCTCTCCCCCGTCACCAGCACCGTGCTGCGCCCCGGGGCCACCTTCTCCACCAGGTGCCACAGCGCGCGCATGCGGGGGCTGGAGCCCACCATCAGCCCGCCCAGGCCCGGCAGGAGCCGCTCCTTCAGCGTGATGTTCTCCTGGCGCAGCGCGCGCTTCTCCAGCGCCTTGTGCACCAGCTGCCGCAGCTCCTCGTTGTCGAAGGGCTTGCAGATGTAGTCGTAGGCGCCCTCGCGCATGGCCTCCACCGCGGAGGAGGGCGTGCCGAAGGCGGTGATGAGCACCACCTCCGGCGGCTCCTTGCGCGCGCGCGCCGCCCGCAGCACGTCCAGCCCGCTGCCGCCGGGGCCCAGCTTCATGTCGGAGATGACCAGGTCCACGGAGTCCCGGGCCAGCACCTCGCAGGCGGCCGCCACCGCGGGCACGCTCGTCACCGCGTAGCCGTCCCGCACGAGCAGGATTTCGAGGTACTCGCGCATGGACAGCTCGTCGTCCACCACCAGCACGTGGCCGCGCGGCCCCCCCTCATGGAGCGCGCTCACAGCGGCAGCCCCACCAGGAATTCGGTGCCTTCAGCCGGGTGCGATGTCACGCGGATGGTGCCGCCGTGCGCGCGGATGAGGGAGTGCGCGGTGGACAGGCCCAGCCCGGTGCCACCGCTCCGCGTGGTGAAGAACGGTTCGAACAGGTGTCCCATCATCTCCTCCGTGATGCTGCCGGCCGAGTCCCAAACCCGAATCTGCGCTTCTTGGTCCGCCCGTGCCAGGGCCACGCGCACCGTGCCCCGCGCCCCCGCCGCCTGACAGCCGTTGCGCACCAGGTTGATAAGCACCTGGCGCAGCTGATCCGGATCCACCTGCGCCGTCAGCGGCTGGGGCACCCGCACCTCCAGGGTCACCTCGCGCGTGAGGGGGTCCGCGCGCAGCATGTCCACCGTCTCCGACACCAGCGTGTCCAGCGCCACCGCGCGGCGCTGCGGCTGGGGCGGGCGGGCAAAGCGCAGGAAGTCCTCCACCAGCCGCGCCAGCCGGTCCGACTCGCGCGTGAGGATGCCGGTGAGCCGCTGCACCACCGCGTCCTGCGACTGCTCCTGGGCCAGCAGCTGCGCGGAGCCGCGCATGGAGGCCAGCGGGTTGCGCAGCTCGTGCGCGAGCTGCGCGGAGAGTGTTCCCAGGCTCGCGAGCCGGTCCGTGCGCTTCAGGTCTTCCTCCATGCGCCGCAGGTCGGTGAGGTCCTGGAAGACGATGAGCAGCGCGCCCGCTTCACCCTCCAGGGGCGACACCGACAGGCCCAGCACCCGCTTGCCGCCCGGCGTCTGCACTGGCAGCTCGCTCCGGATGGAGCGCGGCGCCAGCGTGGACACGCCCGGCAGCAGCTTCTCCAGGGGCTGCCCCACGCACGCGAGGGCGTCCTCCTGGAGGATGCCGCTGCCCGCGGTGTTGAGGAAGGTGACGCGCCGGTGGACGTCGCAGGTGACGAGCCCGGACGGCATGGAGGACAGGATGAGCTGCTGGAGCCGCCCCAGCCGGCGCAGGTCCGCCTCGCTTTGGGACAGCGCGCCGCCGGTGGCGGACAGCTGGCGCGACAGGTAGCCGGACAGGACGGCGATGAGCACCAGCGCCAGCGCGTTGCTGCCCAGCACGAAGAGCACCCGCGAGGGCGACACCATGACGCTGCCCGCGGGCGTGGTGAGCCCCATCACCAGCAAGAGCGCGGTGAAGGCGAACGTGGACACGGCCGCGGCCACCAGCGCGCCGCGCCAGTCCAGCACCACCGCCGCGCCGATGACGGCCAGGCTGTAGAGGAACGTGAGCGGGGAGTCCGCGCCGCCGCTCAGGTAGACGAGCCCGGTGGCGATGAGCACGTCGCCCACCACCTGCACCGTGGCGTCCAGGCGCCCGGCCGTGCCCCGGCGCAGCCGCAGGCCCGTCACCACGGTGAGGAGGTAGGCGCCCGCGATGACCGCGAACGACAAAGAGTCCGCGCGGCTGGGCTCCTGCACGGGCTGGGTCACCAGCCGCACCACCGTCACGACGAGCGACAGGCTCGCCGCCACGGTGCGGAACAACACCAGCCACACCAGGCGCGAGCGCAGCCCCGGGGCCACGCTTCGCGCCACCGCGTTACTTGATCGCGCCGGCAAGCGAGAAGATGGGCAGGTACATGGCGATGAGGAAGCCGCCGACCACGCCGCCGAGGAACACCATCAGGATGGGTTCGATCATCGACGTCAGCGCGCCGATGGCCGTGTCCACTTCGTCGTCGTAGAAGTCGGCGATCTTGTTGAGCATGGTGTCCATGGCGCCCGTCGCCTCACCGACGCCAATCATCTGCACCACCATGGACGGGAACACCTTGGTCTCCAGGAGCGGACCCGCGATGTTCTTGCCCTCGGCGATCTTCCCGCGCACGTAGTAGATGGCCTCTTCCACCGTGCGGTTGCCGGCCGTCTTCGCCGTCACGTCCAGCGCGTCCAGGATGGGCACACCAGAAGAGATCATCGTGCCCAGGGTGCGCGTGAAGCGCGCCACCGCCACCTTGCGAAGCACGTCGCCGAACAGGGGCAGCTTGAGGAAGGTCTTGTCCCAGAACTTGCGGCCCCTGGGCTGGCGGTAGCTCCAGGTGAAGGCGAAGACGATGGCGCCGATGGCCACGACGGTGTGGAGGAAGTACGCCTGGGCGAACTTCGACATGTCCACGACGACCTGCGTGGGGCCCGGCAGCGCGGAGCCGAAGTCCGAGAACATCTTCTCGAAGACGGGCGTCACCTTGAGCAGCAGCAGCGCCGTCACGCCGATGGCCACCAGGATGACCACCGTCGGGTAGGTCATGGCGCCCTTGACCTTCGCCTTGAGCTTCTCGTTCTTCTCACGGTAGGCGGCGAGCCGGTTGAGGATGGTGTCGAGGATACCGCCCACCTCGCCCGCGGCGCACAGCTGCACGTAGAGCTCGTCGAAGACCTTGGGGTGCTCCTTCAGCGCGTCCGCGAAGGTGCTGCCCTGCTCCACCTTGCTCTTGATGGCGAACACCACCTTCTTGAAGGCGGGGTTGTCCATCTGGCTGGCCAGGATGTCCAAGCACTGCACCAGCGGCAGGCCCGCGTCGATCATCGTCGCGAACTGACGGGTGAAGATGAGGATGTCCTTGCCCGTCACGCCGCCCATGCCGGGCAGGGTTATCTCCCCGTCGAGCGCGCTCTTCTTGCGCACCTTCGTCGGGTTGAGGCCCAGGGACTTCAGGCGCGCGTTGACGGCCTCGACGTCCGAGGCCTCCATCTCGCCCTTCTTGTTCTCCCCGCTCTTGGTCTTCGCCTCCCAGAGGAACTGGGCCGTGTTCTTCTTGGACGCTGTCGCCTTCTGCTGCACTGCAGGTGCTGCCATGACGGGACCTCCGGGGAGGGCGAGGAGTCTAACCTGTGATTTTCATGCCCCAAAACTAACGGGCGCCCGCTCCCCCGGCCGGCCGCTGGGCTCCACCCGGTCCACCGCCCGAGGCGAGGATGTTGCGCAGCTCCTCCGGGTCGGAGGAACGGCCGAAGGCCTCGTCCTGGGAGATGACCCGGCGCGCCAGAAGGGCGGCCAGCGCCTGGTTGAACGTCTGCATGCCGTACTTCGCCTGACCCACCTGCATGGACGAGTAGATCTGGTGGACCTTGTCCTCGCGGATGAGGTTCCGGATGGCGGGGTTGGGCACCATGACCTCCAGGGCCAGCACGCGGCCCGGGCCGCCCTGCTTGGCGACGAGCGCCTGGCTCATCACGCCCTCCAACACGAAGGACAGCTGCGCGCGAACCTGGGGCTGCTGGTACGGGGGGAACACGTCCAGCACGCGGTTGATGGTCTGCACCGCGCTGTTGGTGTGCAGCGTCGCGTAGCAGATGTGGCCCGTCTCCGCGATGGTGAGCGCCGCTTCGATGGTCTCCAGGTCGCGGAGCTCACCGACGAGCACGATGTCCGGGTCCTGGCGGAGGATGTACTTGAGGGCCGTCTTGAAGTTGCGCGTGTCCGCACCGACCTCGCGCTGGTTCACCAGGCAGTTCTTGTGCGGGTGCAGGTACTCGATGGGGTCCTCGATGGTCATGATGTGCTCATGACGCTCGGTGTTGATCTTGTCGATCATCGAGGCCAGCGTGGTGGACTTGCCGGAGCCCGTGGGGCCCGTCACCAGGATGAGGCCGCGCGGCTTCTTCACCAGCTCCGCCACCACCGGCGGCAGGCCCAGCTCCTGGAACGTCAAAATCTTGAAGGGAATCGTGCGGAACGCACCGGCGACGGCGCCGCGCTGCATGAAGATGTTCGCGCGGAAGCGCGACAGGCCCTTCACGCCGAACGACAGGTCCAGCTCGTTCTCCTCCTCGAACTTGTGCTTCTGGGCGTCCGTGAGGATGGAGTAGCAGAGCTGCTTGGTCTCCACGGGCGTGAGCGGCGCCGTCTTGAGCGGGACGAGCTCACCGTCCACGCGGAGCTGCGGCGGCGAGCCGGTGGTGATGTGGAGGTCGGAAGAGCCCTTCTCGACCATCGCCTTGAGGAGCTGGTGCAGGTTGGCCACGGATGCGTGTCCTGTCGGAGGAAGAAGTGTGGGGAGGAGGTGGGGTGACTAGAAGCGGTCCGGCGCGGTGTTGCCCACGACCTCTTCGAGCGTCGTCATTCCGTCCATGAGCTTCTTGAGCGCGCTCATGCGCAGGCTGCTCATGCCCAGGCGGATGGCCTCCTGCTTGAGCTCCGCGGCGGAGGCGCCGTTGATGACCAGCTCCTTGAGGCCATCCCAGAAGGGCATGACCTCGTAGATGGCCACGCGGCCGCGGTAGCCGCGGTCGTTGCAGTCGCGGCAGCCGACCTTCTCGTACATGGTGAAGGTGCCAATCTTGTCCGGCGGGATGCCCGCGTCGATGAGGGCCTGCTCGTCCACCTTCTCCGCGGGGCGCTTGCAGGCCGGGCACAGGCGGCGCGCCAGACGCTGGGCGAGGATGAGGTTGAGCGACGCCGTCACGAGGAACGGCTCGATGCCCATGTTGAGCAGGCGGCTCACCGTGCCCGGGGCGTCGTTGGTGTGCAGCGTGGAGAGCACCAGGTGGCCCGTGAGCGCCGCCTTCACGCCGATTTCCGCCGTCTCGAAGTCGCGGATCTCACCGATCATGATGATGTCGGGGTCCTGGCGGAGGAAGGAGCGCAGGCCGGCCGCGAAGTTCAGGCCGATGTCCTCGTGCATCTGCACCTGGTTGATGCCGGCGAAGTTGAATTCGACCGGGTCCTCCGCGGTGCAGATGTTGGTGCCCACGTCGTTGAGGCTGGAGAGCGCGGAGTACAGCGTCGTCGTCTTGCCGGAGCCCGTGGGGCCCGTCACCAGCACCATGCCGTAGGGCCGGTCGATGGCCTCCTTGAACCAGGCCAGGGGCTGCGGGTCGAAGCCCAGCTTCGTCATGTCCAGCTGCAGGTTGCTCTTGTCGAGCAAGCGCATCACGACCTTCTCGCCGAAGAGCGTGGGGCACACGCTCACGCGGAAGTCCATCTCCTTGCCGCCGCCGATCTTGATCTTGATGCGGCCGTCCTGCGGCAGGCGCCGTTCGGAGATGTCCAGCGACGCCATGATCTTCAGACGGCTGGTGATGGCGTTGCGCAGCTTCATGGGCGGGCGCATCACCTCGTACATCACGCCGTCGATGCGGAAGCGGACCCGGAAGTCCTTCTCGTACGGCTCGATGTGGATGTCGGACGCGCCCTTCTTGATGGCGTCCATGAGGATGAGGTTCACCAGCTTGACCACGGGCGCGTCATCCGCGGCCTTGGCCATCTCATCCACGTTCTCCTGCTCCTCCTTGGCGACCTCGATGTCGTCGCCCACGTCGCCGACGATGTCCTCCAGCGAGGGGCCCTTCTCCGCGTAGTAGCGCTCGATGGCTTCGCGGATGGAGATTTCCGACGCGACGACGGCTTCGATGTTGTAGCCGGTGAGGAACTTCAGGTCGTCCACCGCGAAGATGTTGGACGGGTCGCACATGGCCACGATGAGGGAGGGCCCTGCGCGGTTGACCGGGATCACCAGGTGCTTCTCGGCCACTTCCTTGGGCACGAGCTTGATGATGTCCGGATCAATGTCGAAGTCCTTCAGGTTGATGGCCGGGACGCCGTACTGCTTCGACAAGAAGTCGGTGAGCTTCGATTCCTCGATGGCGCCCGTCTTGATGAGCGCCGTGCCGATGCGCGCGCCACTCTTCTGCTGCTCCTCCTGCGCCTTGCGGAGTTGCTGGACGGAGATGAGGTTCTCGCGCACCAGCAATTCACCGAGTCGACCGGACATTTCTGGGATGCCTCTTTGAGCGTGAGGAGGGAACAGCCAGAGCCCCGGCTGTCAGCGGGACCCGCGGGGGGGAATGAGGCCATGCTACAGGGGCCTGAAGCCCTGGCACGGATCCTCCCGGATTAGAGGAAACCGATGCGCGGCCTGTCAAGGCGCCCTGGCGTGCTCCCTTGCTGTCCGGAGCCCCCTTCCAGAGGGCCGCCCCTGGGATCTGGAGCCCTACCCGTCGCCGCGGGCCACCACGGTGCGGGCGGCCTCCACGTCGCGTTTGATTTGACCCACCAACTCGGCGGCGGAGCCAAAGCGCTGCTCGGGCCGCAGCCGCTCCAGGAACTGCACCCGCAGCTCCTTGCCGTAGAGGTCGCCGGTGAAGTCCAGGAGGTGCGCCTCGATGGTGACCTCCGTGCCACCAAAGGTGGGCTTCACGCCGATGTTGGCCGCCCCCGGCCGCCACGGCCCTTCTGCTTCCGCGAGCAGGCGCACGCGGATGGCGTACACGCCGGGCGCGGGCCGCAGCTCGTTCTGCGTGTCCACGTTGGCGGTGGGAAAGCCGATGGTGCGCCCCCGGCCCGCGCCGGAGACCACCGTGCCATCCAGGTCGAACGGGCGGCCGAGCAGGCGCCTGGCCGCGCCCACCCTGCCCTCCAGGATGTACTCGCGGATCCGCGACGAGGACGCGACGACGCCGTCCACGTTCACCGGCTGCACGACGTGCACCCGGGCGCCCCGCTTCGCCGCGGCGTCGCGCAGCGTGGTGACGGTGCCGGCGCGCTGGGCGCCGTAGGTGTAGTCGCTGCCCACGACGACGTGGCCCACGCCCAGCGTGTCGAAGAGGGCGGCCTCGAAGTCCTGCGGCGTGGAGCGCGCGTAGTCGCGGGTGAAGGACTGCACCACCACGTGGGACAGGCCGCACGCGGAGAGCAGCTCCAGCTTGCGCGGCAAGAGCGTAATCAGCTTGGGCGCCAGGTCCGGCTGGAGCACCTTGCCCGGGTGGGGCTGGAAGGTGAGCGCGTTCGAGGGGGCGTGGCGAAGCGCTTCCGCGAAGAGGGCCTGGTGGCCCACGTGCACGCCGTCGAAGTTGCCCAGCGCGAGGGCCTGCCCCTGAAGCTGGCGGCCCGCCTCGGACACGGACTGGAAGACCTTCATGGCCCTTCCCTATACCACCCCGCGCGCTTTTGCCCTGGCCAACCCACGCGGCTCCATGGTTAGAGGCCCCCCGTTCCCGCCATGCGCCCTGCCCTGCTCCCTGAACCGGTCGGCCTCAAGTTCGTCCCCCTGGAAGCGCCCCCGGACTGGGAAGCGGAGTTCGGCTTCACGGGGCCGCTGGAGCTGGAGATCGGCTCCGGGGCGGGCGGGCACGCGCTGGAGTACTGCCGCAGAAACCCCGGCGTGCGCTTCGTGGCCTTCGAGTGGCGCAAGAAGTACGCGCGCGACACGCAGATGCGCGCGGAGAAGGCGGGCATGAAGAACCTGCGCGTCGTCGAATCCGACGCGCGCTTCGTGGTGCCGCGCATCTTCGCCCCCGGGTCGCTGGACGTCATCCACCTGCAGTTCCCCGACCCGTGGTGGAAGCGCTCGCATGCCAAGCGGGCGGTCGTGCAGCCTGATTTCGCGAAGGTGATGCTGGGGCTGCTCAAGCCCGGCGGCCGCTTCGACATGCGCACCGACGTGCAGGACCGCGCGGTGGCCATGCTGGGCATCCTGGAGGGCGCGGGCTTCCACAACCCGCTGGGCGCCGGGGTGTTCCACCCGTACGACCCGGAGGAGGTGCCCTCCACCCGCGAGCGGCGCTACCTGTCGTCCGGAGAGCCCGTGTACCGCGCACGCCTGGTGAAACCCGCGCCGTAGTTTCACCGGCGCCTGTCAGGCCCTGGACGCCCGGCGGCCTCGTGTCCGCGGGTGCCCGGAAGGGCCCTTGGCAGCGCCCTCCACCCGGAGGAGAATCCACCCACGGGGTTCCCGCCCCGGGGGCCACTCGCGACGTCGGGCCACGACCGCATCCTGTTGGGGGGTGGGCGCCTCATGCCGGAAGCCGAAAGGAAACGGATGCCGGAGGGCGTGCGCAGGAGCGGACCCGCCAACGACTTCTCCGGGCGCACCGTGCTCATCGTGGACGATGATCCGGCGCAGATCCGCCACGTGCGTGAGGGCCTGGCCCCGCACGGCTACGTCTTCAAGGAAGCGCTGGACGGGGCGCAGGCGCTGTCCGCCATCCGCGCGGGCCGGCCGGACCTCATCGTGATGGACGTGGAGATGCCGGGCCTGGGCGGCGTGGAGGTGTGCCGCATCGTCAAGGCGAACGCGGGCGAGGGCGGCTTCGGCTTCATCCCCGTCATCCTGATGACGGCCCGGCAGGCGGCGGGCAAGGTGGAGGGGCTGGAGCTGGGCGCGGACGACTACCTGGTGAAGCCCTTCGACATGCTGGAGCTGGGCGCGCGCGTGAAGTCCATGCTGCGGCTCAAGGCGCTGCAGGACGCGCTCCTGGAGAAGAACCGCGAATTGGAGTGGGCCAACCGCGAGCTGGACCGCCGCCGGCAGGAGCTGCTCGCGCTCAGCCGCACGGACGCGCTCACGGGCCTGTTCAACCGGCGCTACTTCGAGGAGCGGCTGAGCGAGGAGTTCATGCGCTCGCGCCGGTACCGCTCCCCGCTGTCGCTGGTGATGCTGGACATCGACCACTTCAAGCGCATCAACGACACCTTCGGCCACCCCTTCGGGGACGAGGTGCTGCGCGCGGTGGCGCACACGGCGCGCGCGACGCTGCGGGAGGTGGACCTGCTGGCCCGCTACGGCGGCGAGGAGTTCATTGCCCTGTTGCCGGAGGCGGCCCCCCAGGACGCGCTCCGGGCGTGCGAGCGGGTGCGCGAGGCGATTGAGCGGCTGGAGCTGACGTGGACGTCGCCGGACGGAATGTCGCAGGAGGTGAAGCTGACCGCGTCGCTGGGCGTGGCGACGGTGCCCGCGGACGACCTTCCGGGCACGGAGGCCCTGCTGCGCGCGGCGGACACGAGCCTGTATTCCGCCAAGGGAACGGGCCGCAATCGCGTCCACCAGCACGCGGCGTGACACACCTCCCGCTTCCCCACGGCGGCGGTTTGACCTAAATCGGAGGCCCCATGCGCCCGCTCGCGATGACGACCTGGCTGCTGTTCGCCCTCCTTGCCCTGGGCGGCTGCAGCCGGCTGCAGCCGGACACCCCCGTGGGGGCCTACCAGACGTTCCACCGACACGTGCAGCGCGGAGAGCTGCCCAAGGCATACGCGGGGCTGTCACAACAGACCCAGCAGGTCCTGAAGACGCGGGCGCAGCAGGTGAGCGACGCGTCGGGGGGAATGGTGAAGCCGGAGCCGCTCGCGCTGTTCTTCGCGAATGTCCCGGTGCCGCCGGATGTTCAGGAGGTTTCGCTGCTCCGGCAGGAGGGCGACGTGGCGACCTTGGTGGTGCGCTCGGCGGGAAGGTCGGGCGAGGTCCGGATGGTGAGGGAACCGTCCGGGTGGAAGGTGGACTTTTCAGCATCCCCCCAGCCGTGAGCCCGGGCATGCCCGGCTCTCGCGCATCAGGTAACGTACAACCGTGAACGACAGGAAGACACGGCGGGTGCTCCCCGCAGTCGAGGTCATCCGGAGACCGGGCTCCACGCCCGGCGGCCCGGTGACTCCGTCCTCGACTGCCCCCACCCCCTCCCCCACGCCGAGGCCCACGC
>NZ_RAWN01000066.1:0-46925 GCF_003668895.1 Corallococcus sp. AB045 | reverse complement strand
GCCGTGGTGGGACGGGGGCTGGGGGCCGTCATGGACGACGCCTATGACCGGATCGATTCGAACCGCCACGAGCAGACGCAGGCGGACATCGCGCGGATGAAGGACCAGGCGGCGCGGGACAAGATCAACAAGAACACGCCTCGCGGCCACAACAAGATCACCGAGGACTGAGTCCATGCCCCTGCGCGCACACCCTGTGCAGAAGGAGTCGAAGACCCTCCTCTGCATCAACTGCCCGAACACCCTGCTGACCGTCCCCCCCAGCCGCTACACCTTGCAGCCGGACGACAGCTTCGCGACGCCGCAGATCCTTTCGTTGTTCGCCGCGGTCTGTGACACGTGTGGATACACAGAGCTCTACAAGGAAGGCCCGCTGTTCCAGGGCGGCAGGTCCGAGGAGGGGGAGTCATGAAGACGAAGGTCCTGCTGGCCCCGAAGGAAGACATCCAGCTGCAGTCCCTGGTGGCGACGCGGAGGCCCGATGACACGTTCTTCGGCACCTACCTGGCGACGATGACCAGCAAGCGCGTCTTCGCCGAGGACGCCAACGGCACGCTGCTCTTCAACTTCTACTTGAAGGACATTGCCCGCGCGGAGGTGCGCGAGAGCTTCTGGAAGGGCGACGGCATCCGGCTGCTCCTCCAGGACGGCAACGACTTCGTCTTCAAGCTGATGAAGGACGGCATCTACGAGGACGCGGACGCCGCACGGCGGTGGGTGAACACCATCAACCAGGTGTTGCTCATCTGGCGCAATCAGGCGCCCGCCCGCTAGGGGCGTGTCTGACGGATGCAGGTGGCGCTCGCCAGAGGCGCTGAGCGCCACCCGCACCGGGCCTAGCACTCCAGATTGTTGCCGGGGCTCACGCCCAGCAGGCTGCAGAAGTGCTTGTACGTGTCCACGCGGCTCTTCACCTGGCCGGGGTTGCGGCCGTAGCACTCCACCGACCCGTTGATGGTGCGGATGGTCTCACCGAAGCCCGCGCCGTTGACGATGGCGTTGTGGGCCGTCATGGAGCCCGCGCCGTTCTGCGTGGTCCAGAACCAGAAGCCCGTGCGCCACGCGGCGTTCGCGTCCTGGGCCAGCAGGTCCGGGTTCGACTGGAGCGGCAGGCCCAGCGCGTTGCCCGCCGCGCAGTAGTTGCCGTTCCACGACAGCTGCATGGGTCCGCGTCCGAAGTACCGCTTGCCCGGGGCGCAGCTGCACCCCGGAGGGCCCCACGACGTGTCGCAGTAGTCGCCCTTGTTGATCTCCTCGATGTACACGAGCCCGCCCGTCTCGTGTGACACGTTGGCCAGGAAGGCGGCCACCTCGCGCTTGCGCGTGTCGGTGTCACCCGTCGTCGCCAGGCCCGGGACGCCATTCGCGGCGGCGATGAGCGCGTCGTACGTGTAGAAGCCGTTGCGGCCGGGGAACATGGTGTTGAACATGTCGCGGGTGAGGATGCCCCCGAAGCCCGAGCCGCCCCCGGTCCCTCCGCCGGAGACCTTGTCGAACGTCCAGCGCTGGTTGTCGCGGTCCGCGTAGAACGGGTACTGGACGATGAGCGTGCCGTTGTCCGCGGAGCCCCACGACAGGTCCATGGCCATGCCGGTGTGCCGCGGGTGGAAGCTGAACTGCGTGCCGCCCCGGTTGATGAACTGGAACTGCTGGTTGGCGCCGTCGACGTAGGTCCACTGGTGGAGGACGGCGTTCTCCGCGGTGCTCACTCCCACGATGTCCAGGGCCTTGCCGCTGTTGACGTTGATGATCTTCCAGAACCCGCCCGACGTGGGCGAGATGTGGAACTTCTGCGCGTTGGTGCCGTTGCAGTCCCACTGCTGCACCTTCGCGCCGTCCGCCGTGCTGGACGACGCCACGTCGATGCACTTGTTCGTCCGCACCGAGCGGATGACGTAGTCGCCCTCCGTGATGGTCGACACCACGGCGGCGCTCTCCACCTGGCCCACGGCTTCTTGCGCGGTGTCTCCGGCTTCCGGGCCCGAACAGCCCGCCAGCGCGCCCACGACTCCCAGCAAAGACAGACCGCGGATCATTCCCTTGTGGCTCATGACGTCTCCCATGGGTACCGCCAGCAGATGGAGGAACTCCTGGGAGGTGTATTTGTACGTCCCAGGTAGACTTTGTTTTCTGAAAGAACAAAGTCTCCTGGCTTCATGCCATCAGGCTAGATATTCCGTCAATCCGGGGAATCCGAAAGACGCTTCAGGAAGCGCTCCGTGAAGAGGTACGCGTCCCCCGGCCACCGCGCGGACACGTAGCGCCCGTCCTCCACCACGAAGGCGGGCGCGTGGTCCGTCGCGGTGCCGCGCTTGGACAGGACGCGGGGGCCTCGCTCGAAGTGGCTCGGGTCCGCGAGCGCGGCGGCGACCTCCTCCTCCACGTAGGCGGGGTAGGTGCGGTAGTAGCGCCCCAGCTTCCACGCCGTCAGCAGGTACGCGGAGCGCTCCATGTACTTCGGCAGGCACGTGGTGCGCGTGCCGTGGAGCACGCTCTTGCCGGTGGCGGGGTCCTTCGTGCGCGCCAGCACCAGCACGCCGTGGCAGATGGCCGCCACGGGCCGCTGGAGCGCCCAGAACGCCGCCACCTTCGCCTGGAGTGCTCCGCTGCCCAGGTACTGCCGCATGCCCGGCGCGTGGCCTCCGGGCAGCAGGAGCGCGTCGAAGTCCGACGGTGTCACCGCGTCCCAGGTCAGCGGCTTCTGGAAGGCCTGCGTGAGCGTGAGGTCGCCATAGAAGCGCCGGGGCTCCGGCTCCGCGCCCAGCTGTCCGAAGAGCACGCCGGTGAGCAGCAGCGGATCCGCGGCGGGCATGTGGCCCTTCTCCGTGGCGAACACCACTTCATGGCCCGCGTCGGTGAGCATGCGCCAGGGCACGGCCACCTCGGTGACGTCGAAGTCATGGTCAGGCAGCGGGACGAGGACGCGGCGGGCGGAGGCCATGCGGCCAGTCTTTCCCGGGGCCCTGGGACTGACAAGCGGTCAGGAACCGCGCTCGACCTCCATGCGATAGCCCACGCCGCGCACGGTCTGGATGGAGAAGCGGGACGCGCTGGTCCACTTGAGCTTGCGCTTCAGGCTGGAGACGAAGTTGTCCACGGTGTGCGGGTCCACCACCACGTCCGTGCCCCAGACCGCGTCCAGGATTTCGTCGCGCTTGAGCGCCCGCTCGCGCTCCTTCAGGAAGAAGGCCAGCAGGTCGAACTCCTTGCGCGTCAGTTCCACCTCCGCGCCCTCGGGCGTCTCCACGCGCCGCCGATCCAGGTCCACGCTGTAGCCCGCGAAGCGCAGGACCTTCGCCGGGGCCACACCGGCGCGCCGCAGGTGAGCCCCCACTCGCGCGAGCAGCTCGCGCAGCCGGTAGGGCTTGCCCAGGTAGTCCTGCGCGCCGGACTCGAAGCCGCGCACCACGTCCTCCTCCAGCGTGCGCGCGGTGAGCATCAGCACCGGCACGCCCAGGCCCTCCTCTCGCAGGGAGCGGCAGAGCGCGTAGCCGTCTCCGTCCGGCAGCATCACGTCCAGGAGGATGAGCTGGAAGTCGCGGCGGGAGAGTTGCTCGCGCGCTTCCTTCACCGTGGCGGCCTCCTCCACGGCGTAGCCGCCCTGGTGCTCCAGGTTGTCGCGCAGCGCGAGCCGCAGGTTCGGGTCGTCCTCCACGACGAGGACGGTGGGGGCGGCGGTGGTCATGCGATGCTCCGGGCCTCGGGCCGGTACTCGGGTAGGGTCAGTTCGAAGGTGGTGCCTTCGGAGCTGGAGGCCGCCACGCGCAGCGTGCCTCCGTGCAGCCGGGCAATCTTCCGGCACAGCGCGAGCCCCAGCCCGCTGCCGGGAACCTCGCGGCCGTCGCGACCGGACAGCCGGTAGAACTCGCCGAAGACGCGCTCCCACTCGGACGCAGGGATGCCGGTGCCGTTGTCCGTGAAGTGCACGCGCCCGCCGGGCAGCGTCTGGACGTGCAGCCGCACGGGGCTGCGGGTGTTGTACGCGCACGCGTTGCGCGCCAGGTTCGCCAGCAGGAGCCGCAGCAGCTGCGCGTCCGCGTTCAATTCGCGTGCGTCCACGTCCGCGGTCAGCTCCACCGGCACGGGCGCGCCGGACTCCAGGTCGCGGCGCAGGTTGGAGACCAGCTCGTCCAGCCGCACCGGCGCGAGCTTCGGCACCCAGCGCCCCTTGTCGATGCGGTTGAAGGACAGCAGGTTCTCCACCAGGAAGCCCAGCCCGTCCGCCTCGCGGATGATGCGCGCGGGGTAGTCCTTCGCGTCCGCGCCCTCCGCCACCCGCCACTCCAGCGTCTCCGCGAGCAGCCGGATGGACGCCAGCGGCGTGCGCAGTTCGTGCGACACCGTGGCCACGAAGTCGCTCTTCAGCTCCAGGAAGCGGTACTTGCGCTGCTGCGCCACGAAGGCCAGCGCCGCGATGGTGAGCGCCAGCGCCGCGCACAGGGCCAGCATCAGCGTCTTGAGCCGGTAGCGGCGCTCCAGCGCCTCTTCGCCCAACGTCCACTCGGACGACTCCACCGCCACCGGCAGCGACGCCAGCGTCAGCACCGGCGCATCCCCCGGCAGGGTCACGCGTCCGTCCGCCTTCAGCAGGCCGCGCTCCCGCATCTCGCGGGTGAGCCCTGTCAGAAGCCCTGACAGGTCCAGCGCCAGCCCGCGCACGTCGCTCCCCTGGAGCGGCTCCAGGTACCATCCGGACCGCGCCAGCACCGGCTCGCGCACGTCCTCCGGAAGTGGCAGCGGCGTCGCGGACAGCTCGCGCGCCCTGGCCTCGAAGTCCGCCACCGGCACGCCCACGCGCGAAGAGAGCGCCACCACCTTCCCGCGCAAGAAGTCGAAGTCCTCCGGTGTGAAGCGCGAGCGCTTGAGCAACAGCAGCCGCTGCAACCCCTCCAGCCGCCCACCCCCCTGGCCGTCCAGGAGCCCGTCGCGCACCAGGGCCCGCATCAGGTCCGGCACCACGTCGCCCCGCGCCGCCACGTCCTCCAGCACCACCAGCAGCGACGGCAGGTCCCGCGTGGAGGCGAGCACGAAGCGGGCGCGGTGCTGGAGCAGCGCCATCAACGACAGCAGCGTGGCCTTCCGGTCCTTCGCCTTCAGCGCCTGCTCCACCAGCGCCATCCGCTCCAGCCGCTCCTTCCAGGGGCCATCGTCCTCGTCCGCCACCTCCGTGCCCGCGCGCAGCCGCGCGTAGCGATCCTTCGCGGGTGAGTCCCCCGCCGTGTCGAACTGCGCCAGCCGGGGCAGTACCTGCTCCCCCTGTTCCCGCAGGTACAGCCCCGGCGTGGCCACGAGCGGATCCTCCTTCGCCGCCGCCAGCGTGCCGCGCGCACCCTCCAGTCCTTCGCGCAGCGCCTGTCCCAGGGACGCGCGGGCGTACTGCTCCAGGGCCTCGCGCCGGGAGCGGAGCGAGGCCCGCGCGTCCTCGCGTTCGGCGGCGAAGATGCGGTGGAGATAGCCCAGGCCGACCCCGAGTCCGGCGAGGCCGAGCACGAGGGCGACGAGGGTGGGCAGCAGCCTGCGCGGCATCCGGACAGTCCCTACTTGATGGTGGGGACGCGGTCGGCGTCCATGGTGCGCACTGGCGCGAAGGACTCGAAGCGGTCCTCGCGGCGGTCCAGCTTCTTCGCCAGCCGGATGAGGTTGCCCAGCTCCACCACGTCCTGACGGGTCTTCAGCGGCGTGCCCAGCTCCTCCCACAGCGACACGAGCGCATCGTAGGTGAGCGGCCGCGCCCAGTAGGAGCCGCGCAGCTTCTCCGCGAAGGCGGCGGCCACGTAGGACAGGCGGGTGGGGGACGCGGCCTTCTCATAGGCCGGGCGCAGGAGCGTCACGGGCATGGCCTTCTCGATGAGGCGCGAGCTGCCGCCCTCCGGGGCCTTGTAGCGGATGCGCAGCGTGCCGAAGTTGGACTGGGCCGGGTCGCGCAGCTTCACCTCGTAGAGGGCGGTGACGGCGTGGCCCGCGCCCACTTCTCCCGCGTCCACGCGGTCGTCGTTGAACTGCTGCTGGGTGAGCAGCCGGTTCTCGTAGCCGATGAGGCGGTAGCGGGACACCGTCTTGCGGTCGAACTCCACCTGGAGCTTCACGTCCTTGGCCACCACTTGGAGCGTGCCGGTGAGGTTCTGCACGAAGATGCGGCGGGCCTCTTCCAGCTTGTCCACGTAGGAGTAGTTGCCTTCACCCACCTGGGCCAGCCGCTCCATCAGCACGTCGTTGTAGTTGCCCATGCCGAAGCCCACGGTGGACAGGGTGATGCCCGCCGCCGCCTGCTCCTTCACGCGCTCCCAGATGCCGTCCGCCTCGGTGATGCCGTTGTTCGCCACGCCGTCCGAGCAGAGGATGACGCGGTTGATGCCGCCCTTCACCAGGTGGCTCGCGGCCAGCGCGTAGCCCAACTCCATGCCCGCCTGCGCGTTGGTGGACCCCTCCGGCTGGACGCTGTCGATGGCGCTCAGGATGGTGGCCTTCTGCGTGGCGTTGGTGGGGGCGAGCACCTGATGGGCGGTGCTGCCGTAGACGACGATGGACACCCAGTCGCGCTCATCCAGCGCGTCCACCAGCAGGCGCAGCGAGCGCTTCACCAGGCCCAGCCGGCTCTCCATGGCCATGGAGCCGGACACGTCGATGACGAAGACCAGGTGCCCCGGCTTGCGCTCGGCCCGGCTCACGTCGCGCGCCTTCACGCCGATGTGCACCACCTGGTAGCCCTTGCGCGCGGGGGAGGGGAAGCCCTCCACGTTCACGCTGAACGGGGCGTCCGGGGCGTTGGCGTAGCCGTAGTCGAAGGTGTTGACGAACTCCTCCACGCGCACGGCCTGCTCGTCCGGCAGCGCGCCGCGCTCCAGGTAGGCGCGCGTCAGCGAGTACGACGCCGTGTCGGTGTCCACGGAGAAGGTGGAGAAGCGCTCCTCCTCCGTGTCCACGGTGGGGTTCACGCCGTAGCCCTTGAAGTACATGTCGAAGAAGCGCTGACCCTTGGGGGCCACGGTGCGCTCCGGCGCGGGCTGCGGCGTCGGCACCGCCGCGGCCTGGGGGGCGCGGTACACCGCCTGCGGCGTGCCGTCCGGGACGACGACGTGCATGTACGGCAGGGCCCAGGACGGGGCGCGCTCGCGGTCGTTGGTGCTGTTCGGGTTGCCGGACGGCGCCAACTCCGCCAGGGACTCGAAGTTGCGCGTCGCGCCGCCCTTGCCCTCCGGGCGCGCCACCGCGATGCGCTTGATGAACTCCTGGTCGACGTTGACGCCCTGGTTCGTGGAGCCCACGTCGATGGTCGGCGGCGAGCCTATGATGGTCGTCGTCATCGTGAAGGACTCGGGGATCATCTCCACGTTCACGCGGATGGTGCGGTTGGGCAGCAGCTGGATTTCAGGGCGGGCGAAGGGATGGAACGCCTCCTGCTCGAACCGCAGGGTGTACGTGCCCGCGGGAAGCTGGGGGATGCGGTAGTTCCCATGGACGTCCGTGACGACCGTCTGTTCGCCCTGCAGGCTGGGAGAGGTCGCGGTGACGACCACGTCCGCCAGGGGCCTCTTGTCTTCGGTGTTCATCACCGTGCCGATGATGACGCCCGTGGTGGCGGTGCCCGCCTTGGGCTGGGCTCCCACGGGCACGGAGGACATCATCAGGAGCAGCGGCAGGGTGCTTCTCAGGAGGGACTTCAGCATGGACCACCTCTCGCGCATCAGGGTGGAGCCATCATCCAGATGCGCCCCGCATCGAACCGCATGGGGGGCTCGTCTCCTCATCATGGTTTCATCATGACGGGAAATCGTGCCGGGGGCGGGGTGTCTGATTAGAAAGGCCGTCCATGACGGCACTCGACACCCTCTTTCCCTTCGAAGAGCAGATTCCCCCCGGCGTGCGGCTGCCCGCGTACATGGAGCAGCGCGAGTACCTGGTGGGAGGCGAGTTGCGCACCTGGGCCGGTGAGCTCAACCCGGTGGCGAGCCCCGTGTTCGTCCGGACCCCGGAAGGGCTGAAGCAGAAGGTCATTGGCGCCACGCCGCTGCTCACCTCGCGGGAGTCCCTGGACGCGCTGGCGGCGGCGGTGAAGGCCTATGACTCCGGCCGGGGCGTCTGGCCCTCCCTCAAGGTGGCCGAGCGCATCGAGCACGTGGAGCGCTTCCTCTCCGCCATGCGCGCCCAGCGCGCCGCGGTGGTGAACCTGCTCATGTGGGAGATTGGCAAGACGCAGCCGGACTCGGAGAAGGAGTTCGACCGCACGGTGGACCTCATCGTGGAGACCATCCGCGCGCTGAAGGAGCTGGACCGCACCTCGTCCCGCTTCGTCCAGGACCAGGGCATCATGGCGCAGATCCGCCGCGCGCCCATGGGCGTGGCCCTGTGCATGGGGCCGTACAACTATCCCCTGAACGAAACCTTCAGCACGCTCTTCCCCGCGCTGCTGATGGGCAACACCGTGGTGTTCAAGCCGGCGAAGTTCGGCGTGCTGCTGGTGCGCCCGCTGCTGGAGGCGTTCCGGGACTGCTTCCCGCCCGGCGTCATCAACATCATCTACGGCCGCGGCCGGGAGACCGTGGGTGCGCTGATGGAGAGCGGGCAGGTGGACCTGTTCGCCTTCATCGGCACCAACAAGGGCGCCAGCGAGCTGAAGCGCATGCACCCGCGCCCGCACCGCCTCAAGTCCGTGCTGGGCCTGGACGCGAAGAACCCGGCCATCATCCTGGAAGACGCGGACCTGGATAACGCGGTGAAGGAGTGCATCACCGGCACGCTGTCCTTCAACGGCCAGCGGTGCACGGCGCTCAAGCTGCTGGTGGTGCACCGGAACATCGTGGACGCGTTCCTCGCGAAGTTCACCGCCGCCGTGGACAAGCTCAAGCCCGGCATGCCCTGGGACCCGGGCGTCGCCGTCACGCCGCTGCCGGAGCCGGGCAAGGCGACGTACCTCCAGGGGCTGGTGGACGACGCGGTGTCAAAGGGCGCTCGCGTGGTGAACGCGACAGGCGGGCAGGCGTCCCGGTCGTTCTATTCACCCACGGTGGTGTACCCGGTCACGCGCGACATGCGGCTCGCCACGGAGGAGCAGTTCGGTCCGGTGGTGCCGGTGATGGTCTTCGACGACGACGCGGAGGCCGTGCGGCTGGTGGTGGAGTCGCAGTTCGGTCAGCAGCTCAGCCTGTTCGGGAAGGACTCGGCGCGCGTCGGGCGGTTCATCGACGCGTTCTCCAACCAGGTGGGCCGCATCAACCTCAACTGCCAGTGCCAGCGCGGGCCGGACACGTTCCCGTTCAACGGCCGCAAGGACTCCGCGGAAGGGACGCTGTCCGTGGCGGACGCGCTGCGGGTGTTCTCCATCCGCACGCTGGTGGCGACGAAGACGACGCCGGACAACACCGCGCTCGTGCAATCCATCCTCACCCGCAGAGAGTCGGATTTCCTCACCACGGACTTCCTCTTCTAGTCCCGCCTTGGCCCTGGGTGGTATGCCCTGGGCCATCCCATGGCGCCGCGCACCACGACCCTCGAGCTGCACAAAGAAGAGATGAAGTTCTCCGCGGGGCACTTCACCATCTTCTCCGCCACGCACCGCGAGAACCTGCATGGGCACAACTTCTCCGTCTACGTCGCGCTGACGGGGGAGGTGTCTGACGACGGCTTGCTTTCGGACTACGGCCCGCTGAAGCAGGCCATCATCAACCGCTGCAAGGCCTGGAACGAGACGTTCTTCCTGCCCGCCCACTCCAAGCACCTGCGGCTGGAGCGGGACGCCCAGGGCAACCACGTGGCGCACTTCAACGGCGAGGAGCTGCGCTTCCTCGCGCGCGACGTCACGGTGCTCCCGGTGGCCAACGTGTCGCTGGAGGAGCTGGCGCGCGTCTTCGGCGAGGAGCTGGTGGGCGACGGCAGCGCCATGGCGCGCGACCACATCACGGGGCTGGTGGTGAAGTGCGCTTCGGGCCCTGGCCAGTGGGCCTCCTGGGAGTGGAAACGCGATGTCTGATCAGGTCCTCATCACCGGCGCCAGCCGGGGCATTGGCCGGGCGGCGGCGGAGCGGTTTCGCAAGGAGGGCTGGCGCGTCATCAACGTGTCGCGAAGCCCCTGCACCGTGCCGGACGTCGTCAACGTTCCGGTGGACCTGGCCGTGCCGGGCTGGGAGCCCGCGGTCGAAGCGGCGCTGCGCGACGGGGCAGGGCAGGGACGCTTGTCCGTCATCCACAACGCCGCGCTCTACGAGCATGACGACGCGCTGACCATGGACGCGGACCACCTGCGCCGCGTGCTGGAGGTCAACGTCGTGGCCCCGCTGGTGCTCAACCGCCTGGCGCGGCCGCTGCTCACGGACGGCTCGTCCCTGCTCTACGTGGCGTCCACGCTGGGGGAGAAGGCCGTGAAGGGCGTGGCGTCCTACGTGACGACCAAGCACGCGCTCATCGGGATGATGCGGGCCACCTGCCAGGACCTGGCGGGGACGCAGGTCCACACCGCCGCCGTCTGCCCGGGCTTCACGGACACGGAGATGCTCCGCGAGCACCTGGGCACGGACCCCGCCGTCCGTGCGAGCGTGGCGGGGATGACGACCTTCGGGCGGCTCATCACGCCGGAGGAGATCGCCGGCGTGCTCTACCTCTGCGCCACCACCCCGGTCCTGAATGGCGCGGTCATCCACGCCAACCTGGGGCAGATCGAGCGCTGAAGCGGCTTTCAGCCTTCCTGCGCGTAGACGGTGCACGAGGACGTGCAGGTCTCCGCCACGCGGACGCGCGCGACGGTGGTGCCGGGCACGTTCACGCGCTCGAAGAGCCACGCGGCCAGCAGCTCGCTCGTGGGGTTCTCCAGGCCGGGGACGTCGTTGAGCAGCCGGTGGTCCAGCTGGGCGTGGAGCGGCTGCCAGGCGGCGTTCAGCTCCGCGAAGTCCACGATCCACCCGAACTGCGGATGCACGGGGCCGCGGAGGGTGATTTCGATGCGGTAGCTGTGGCCGTGCACCCGCGAGCACTTGTGCCCTTCCGGAACGTTGGGCAGGCGGTGCGCGGCCTCGAAGGTGAACTCCTTCGAGATTTCGGTGACGAGGGGGGTCTTCTTCAAGGGACAGTCTCCTGACGGCGGCCTTCTACCTGTCATGTCCCCCGGCGTCCACGTGCCTGGAGGCGCGGGCCCGGACGCCAGGCAATTCCACGGAATCAGATGATCCCGCCTCCCGCATCCTTTCCTTGGTGGACCTGAGCGCACAGGCTGCCGGCCCCTTTTTCCCGGAGGCCTTCGTGATGCGTCGTTCCTTCCTCGCACCGCTCCTGGTGCTCGCCAGCCTGCTGGCCTGTGGTCCCGTTCCGGAACAGGAGTCCGCGCCCACCGAGACCCGCGCTCAGGGCCTGACCTCCGCCAACGGGCTCGTCACCCTGGAGGCCGTGGGTACGGGCCGGCCCTATGCCTTCGCCACCGCGCAGCCGGGCACGCAGCTCTACGTCGACCGGACGTACACGCTGACCGGCCTGTCCCCCCGGCTCCAGGGCGGCGTGCTGCTCCAGGCCGCCAATGACGACAAGCTCTACACCGGCGCGTCGCAGGTGCGGCTGGGCCTGAACTCCGCCGCCACGGTCTACGTGGCCATGGACCGCCGCAACACGGTGCTGCCCGCGTGGCTGGCGGACGGCACCTGGGCGCTCACCGACGAGGTGCTCGCCACCAACGACCCCTCCGCGACCACGTCCAACGCCTCCACGCCCATGAAGGTGTACGTGAAGTCCGTGCCCGCGGGGACGCTGGTGTTGGGCGGCGGCATGGCGGCGCCCGCGCAGGGCACCAACGCGCAGTACGCGGTCGTCATCCAGTACGCGAGCAGCGAGCCCGGCGTGGTGGCGCGCTTCTTCCCCAACCTCCGGATGCAGGGCGTTCCGGTGCTGCGTCACCTGTCCACCGTGGACGTGTCCTACGGAACGGGCGCGCCGGTGGCCGGCATCCCGGCGGACTTCTTCGGCATGCGCATCGAGGGCTTCGTCACGCCCGCCTTCACGCAGACGTACACGTTCCGCACCTCCGCCAGCGGTGGCGTGCGGCTGTGGGTGAATGGCCAGCTCCTGGTGGATGACTGGTTCGAGCACGCCGTGGAGCAGCGCTCCGGGAGCATCGCCCTGTCGCAGGACATCCCCGCCAGCGTGGTGCTGGAGTTCTTCGACGCGGAGGCCGCGGCCTCGCTGTTGCTCCAGTGGCAGAGCGCCAGCCAGCCCTGGCAGACGGTGCCCGTGTCCCGCCTGGAGACGGCGGCGCTGCCCCTGCCGCGTCCCCTGGGCGCCCACTGCACCGCGGGCGCGCAGTGCCGCTCCGGCGGGTGCAGCGTGTTCCCCGTGGGCAACGTCACCATCTGGAACGAGGGAGACGCCGTCTGCACGCCCGAGGTGGCGGAAGGCCAGCCCGGCCTGAAGACCGAGTACTTCACCTCCGAGTTCCTCTACAACCGCGCCACCGTGCGGCGCGAGGCGTTCCTGGGGACGTACTGGGGCGCGTCCTCTCCCGCGCCCGGCGTGCCCGCCGACAGGTGGTCCGCGCGCTGGTCCGCCACGCTGACGGCGCCCACCACCGGCACGTACACGCTGCGCACCGCCACCGAGGACGGCGTGCGCCTGTGGCTGGATGGCGTGCTGCTCGTCGACAACTGGATGGAGGCGGAGGGCGGGCAGACGCACGACGTCTCCGTGGCCCTCACCGCCAACACCCCGCATGACCTGGTGATGGAGTTCTTCGAGGGCTACGGCGACGCGCACGCGCAGCTGTCGTGGACCGGCCCGGGCATCCCCTGGCAGACCGTCACCGCGGCGCTGAGCACGCCGCCGCACTTCACCTGCCGGCCACACGGCTCCCAGTGCCGCTCCAACGAGGACTGCTGCGGTGGCTTCTGCTCCGTGTCCCCGGTGGGCAACGTCACCATCTGGAACGAAGGGGCCACGGTGTGCGGCCCCCGGTGAGCTGAGCCATTCGCGCGAGGGCCCGCGCTCAGCTTTCGAGTGCGGTGCCCAGCCGTGCGAGCACTCCCGGCCAGCCCGGCTTCATTCCTTCGAAGGCGCGGCGGCCCATGGGTGAATCCAGGTTGAAGCCTTCGTGGACGAGCGTGAGCCGCGTCCCCGTTCCCTCCGGCGCGAGCCGCCAGGTGAGGGTGGTGTCGAGTGTGCCCGTGGCGAAGCGGTACTGGAGCAGCCGCTCCGGCTCCACCGCGAGCACCTCACAGGGCTGCTGGCCCCAGGCGCCCATGTCGAGCGTGAAGCGGTGGCCCACGATGGGGCGCACGTCGCCCGCGGCCCACCACTTCGCGTGGAGCGCCGGGTCCGTCAATGCCTTCCACACGGCGGAGGGCGGATGGGCATACACGTGGTCCAGTTGGATGACGGCGGGGGGATTCATTTGCGTGACTCCTCGTCGAGCACGTCCTCGAGCGCGGCGAGCCGCTGCTTCCAGTAGTGCGTGAAGGCCTTGAGCCAGTCGTCCACCTCCGACAGTGGACGTGGATCCAGGTGGTAGTAGCGCTCACGGCCGCGCGGCTCCTCGCGGACGAGCCGTGCCTTGCGCAAGACCTGGAGATGTTCGGAGACAGCGGGCCGGCCCAGGTTGAAGCCGCTCGCCAGGTCGTTCACCGCGCGCGGCCCCTTGCGCAGTTGCAGCAGGATTTCCCGGCGCACCGGATTGGAGAGCGCCGAAAAGACATCCGGTTCGGACATGGCCCGGATTGATACGTCGGAAATCTCCGACGCGTCAAGTGGCGCCCATGGCGGGAGGGGAGGTGGCGTGAAGCGGCTATCTGCGGGCGACGCGCGGCTGCGCGAGGGGCGCGCGCTGCTCCCGGCGGACGGGGAGCCGGAGGAGCTGGGCGTAGCGCGCGAGCCGGTCCTCGAAGCGCCGGGCATCGCGGCCCCAGTGCACGACGACGTTGCGCTCCGGGTTCTTCCGGTGCGTCAGCTCGATGCCGTACTCGTCCTGCGCGCCAATCCAGTCCGGGTGGTGGCGCCGCTCGCAGTCGAGGCCGGCGTAGTGGGCCAGGGGCTCGCTCCAGGTGAGGGCGCGCAGGGCCCCGGCGCCGCGCAGCGACACCTCCGAGGCCGTCACCACCACCTCCAGGCGGGTGGTCAGGCACCGCACGATGAGCGTCCCGGTCACGAACAGGGCCAGGACGCCCACCAGTGGCAGCATCCATTGCTCACGCAGCAGGGCCAGGGACAGGCCCTGGTCCAGCGCGTAGGCAACGGGGAGCACGACGAGCAGCACGAACCCGAGCAGTGGCCACACGACCTGGCCGAGCAGCGGACGCGTGTGGAAGCGCAGGGGGAGGTCGCCCCCCATGTCCATCTTCTGTGGAACCGGTGAAAGCACTTCGAAGAAGGACATGGGGCCTGCGTCTCGGGTGTGCGGGCGATGGCTGCCTTTGACCCAAGCTCAACATGGCGGCGGACGCACTGTCCACGTCTTCCCGGGTAGTCCGGGAGCAGCGGACGGGCCGCGCCCTTCAGCGGGAGTGCTGTTTGAAGAAGTCCCACATGATGGTGGTTCCGTCGGGACCCGCTGGGTCCGCGAACGGGAAGGCGCCGTCACCGCCGGGCCATGCGTGCCCCATGCCCTGGATTTCGATGTGCTGGACCAGGAGCACGCCGTTGGAGACGTAGTCCCTCACGGTGTACTTGCGGCCTCCCGTTGAAACAGCGGACGTCACCCGGGCCGGGGTGTTGGACACGCTGTTGTTGTTCGAGCCGTCGTCGCCGTAGTCGTTCGTCTGGACGAACTGGCGCGCGGTCTGCTGGCCGTTGACGGGATTGACGACGTCGTCGGACGTGCCGTGCACCACGAGCACCGGCACCTTCCGGCGCGGCTTGCCCGAGCACGCCCACGCGTCATGGCCCCGGTCATCCGGTGAATAGATGCTGCCGAACGTCATCGCATAGAGGCTGCCGGACGCAGTGGTGGCCGCCTTGTACATGGCGCCCGCGCCCACCATGCCCGCGGTGAACACATCCGAGTAGCAGGCCATCAGGATGCTGGTCATCACCGCGCCCGCGGAGACGCCGCCCAGATAGACGCGGCGCGAGTCCACCGCGTAGTTGCCCTTCACCCAATCCACCATGCCGACGATGAGCGACGGCTCGCCAATGCCTCGCTCCTGGTTGGAGGAGAACATGAAGTTCCAGCATTGGGTGCCGTTCGCGAACATCGCCTGGTTGGGATAGAGCACCAGGAACTTCTCCGCGTCCGCCTTCGCGTTCAGCCGCGACAGGCCTGCGAACTGGTCCGGGTTCTGAAGACAGCCATGCAGCCCCACGACGAGCGGGAGCGGCTCGCCGGGCTGGTAGCCGGTGGGGACCCAGAGCTGGAAGCTCCGGGTGCCCCAGATGTTCGAATAGACGCCGTGGACCCACTCGCCCGCGCGGGCCTGAGTGGTTCCCAACACGGCGAACAGCGCGCACACCGCCACCGCCATGCGAGCCATGGCCTGGACCTTCCGAGTCACCGACATGTGTCTGCCTCCTGCTTCAGCCAGGACGCGTCATGCGCCCGGGTGACTCGACTTCCCGGAGGAACCTCTCCACCGCGTCGGCGACCTGTCCGGGTTGATCCACGGGCGCGGCATGCCCGGAATCCGTCAGCACTTGGATCCATGCGTCCTTGAGCTGGCCCGCGTAGGCCTGCTTCGTGGACAGCGGCGTGTAGTCCCGTTCGGAGTGCAGCACGAGCACGGGACAGGTGATGTCCTTCAGCCGGTCCTGGACGCTCCAGTCGACGAGCCCCCGCGTCGCGCGCAGGTACACGTCCGGCGCGTTGGAGCCCAGGGATTCGATGGCCCGTTGGCGCAGGGCCTCCTGCTCCGGCTTGGGGAACAGCCTGGGGGCCACGCGCTTCGCGAGCCCGCGGGGACCGAGGAGCCGCAGCACCAGGAGGCGCGCGGCGAACTCCATCTTCCGGCGGAACGTGCGCGCGACCATGTCCGGCCCGCTGTTGACCACGGTCAGGCTGCGCACCAGATCCGGCCGGTCCACCGCCAACTGGAAGCCCATCATCCCGCCCATGGACAGGCCGACGACGTGCACCTGCGTCAGCCCCAGCCCGTCACACAGCGCGGCGATGTCCCGGGCGAAGAGGGCCACGCCATACGCGCCCGCCGGCTTGTCGCTCTGGCCGTGGCCTCGCGCGTCCGGCACCAACACTCGGTGGTGCGCCGACAGCCGGGGTGCCACCGCGTCCCAGTCGCTGCCGGACGAACCCAGCCCGTGGAGGAGCAGGATGGGCGCTCCCTCGCCAGACTCCTGGAGGTGCAGGGTGACGCCGTCGGGAAGGGAGAACGTAGGCATCGTCGGGTGAACGACCGTTCAGAGGGGGGATGGACTACGCTTGCAGGGTCGGTGGAACCGTAGCTGAACGACCGTTCGTTTTTCAAGGTGGCCCCCATGGCGTCTTCCTCCCCGTCCCGTCTTCGCGCGCGCAAGGCGGTGCTTCCGGCCTCGGCGTCGGCGGACGGCACGCGTCGCCGCATCCTGGAGACGGCGCTCCAGCTCTTCGCGAGCCGGGGCTTCCATGACGCGTCCATCCGGGACCTGGCCAAGGAGCTGGAGCTGCGGCCCAGCGCGCTCTACGCGCACTTTCCCTCGAAGGAACACGTGCTCGCGGAGCTGGTGCGGTTGGGGCACGAGGCGCACCACGAGGGCTTGCGCACGGCGCTGCTCGGCGCGGGGGCGAAGCCGGTGGAGCAGCTCCGGGCCCTGGTCCGGGCGCACACGCAGCTGCACGCGACCCATCCGCAGCTGGCCGTGGTGGTGAATGACGAAATCCATGCGCTGCCGCCGGAGCTGGCGGCGCCGTCGCTGGCGCTGCGGGAGCAGTCGTCGGCGTTGCTGATGGCGGTCATCGAGAGGGGGCGCGCGCAGGGCGTGTTCTCCGTGCCGAACGCGGGCGTGGTCGCCGCGGCCATCTCCGCCATGGGGCTGCGGCTGCCCTACTGGTTCGAACCCACTCCCGCGCTCGACGTGGACACGCTGGCGGACCTGCACGCGGAGCTGGCGCTGCGGATGCTGGGGGTCAAGGCCGGGAAGAAGGAGGGCTAAGCTCCGGCGCATCACCGGAGAGGTCATGGGCGTCTGGCGCACGGGTTGCTAAATGTCACCGTGCCGGCCGGGCAGGGTGCCCGGCCGTGGCTTCCTGGCCGCGATGCTCCCCGAACAGTCCCAATCGCACGCGGCACCCGGCCCACGGCGCGGCCTGCGGGCCACTGCCGTCCTCACGCTGCTGTGCCTGCCACTGTCCGTGGCCACGCCGCCGGTGTCTCCGCCGCCCCGGATTGTCCTCTGGGCCTGGGAGCGGCCGGAGGACCTGAGCTTCCTGGAGGGCCGCGCGGTGGATGTCGCCTTCCTGCTCGCGACGCTCGACCTCGCCGACGAGGACGAGCACCTGGTGCCCCGCAGGCAGCCACTCCGGGTTCCGCCGGGGACCGCGCTGAAGGCCACCGTACGGTTGCAGATGCTTCCGGGAAGCTCGCTCGCGCGCTTCGGTCCGGAGCGCCTGGAGTCATTGGCTGGGAGTCTGGATGCACTCGTGCGCCGCCGCCCTGACGTGACGGCGCTGCAACTGGACTTCGATGCCCGTGCGTCGGAATACGACGCGTACGTCGACCTGCTCCAGCGGCTGCGCGCGCGCCTGCCTCCGGGGATGCCGCTGTCCATCACGGGGCTCGCGTCGTGGTGTGTGCCCGGCAGCTGGATTGCGCGCGCGCCCGTGGACGAAGTGGTGCCGCAGCTCTTCCGCATGGGCCCGGACGCGCCGGTCTGGCGTGCTCGGTTCGCGCGCGGCCTGCCCCGCCCGTGCGCGGGCAGCATGGGCCTGGCCATGGACGAGTGGCAGCCCGTGCCTCCCGGCGTTTCGACCCTCTATCTCTTCAACCCCCGGCCGTGGACGCTCGATGCGTTCGCTCGCGCCGAGGCGGAGACCCGACCATGAAGAACGCAAGAACAGTCCTGGGGCTCGTGGGCCTCGCGGTGTTGCTGCCTCCCGTCATCGCCGACGCCTGCGGGCCCGACTTCGGGCCCGAGCCCCGCTTCTCCGTCGTCGACAATCCCGACCGGCCCTTCAGCAACTACGCCGCCGGACGCCTGGGCATCCTCCGTCGCACCTTCGACGCGCCGTACCTCGCCTTCGCCTTTCGCTCGATGATGGGCATCCCCACCACGGCGGATGAACAGAAGCATCTGGTGGCGGGTTGGACGGACGCGGAGGGCCGCTATGGGCCCGACCCGAGCTGGGCCCGTGATCAATGGACCGCCGTCCGGCAGGAGGTCGCGCCCTTCAAGGACCTCCCACAGGTGGACGCCAACCAGATGGTGTACGCCTCCAGCGACGCCTACATCCACGGCGATGCCTTCCTTCATGCAGCGGCCACGGCTCGGGCGCTCGCGAAGGAATGGAAGCAGCGCCCGGCCCTGCTGAAGGAGTGGGTGGGCAACCAGGACACCGTCTTCAGCAAGGGCTGCACCCTGGCCGACCTGGCGCCGGGCATCGAGGATTCGCTGACGCTGCGGGAGAAGGCGCGCCGTCAGGCCGAACGCGATTACCAGGCAGCGGCCATGCACCTGTACTGCGGGAAGTTCGACGAAGCGGCGGAGGCCTTCCAGTCGCTCGCCAGCGCCGCGGACTCTCCCTACCGGACGCTCGCCGCTTACCTCGTGGCGCGCACCCGCGTTCGCGAGGCGCTGTTCCTACAGCCGGACGACTACTACGAGGCGCGCAAGGTGGACGAGGCCTCGTTCGCGCGCTTTACCCGGGCGGAGGAGGCCATCCAGAAGGTGCTCGCGGATCCGAAGCTGCGCGAGGTGCACGGCCCCGCTCGGCGCCTGCTGTCCCTCGTGCGTTTGCGCCTGTCGCCGGCCACCTGGCGGTGCGAGCTGTTCTCGCGGGTGCTGGAGAAGGGGACGGGCTCCGGGCTGGAGTCGGAGCTGGCCGGCCTCTCGCTGGGGGCCGACGCGGAGGGCAATGCCGTCACCTGCCCGGGGTTGAAGCCTCGCGCGGCGGAACTCTTCGAGTGGCTCCGGCTCATGTCCGCCTCCTCCTCCGAGGAGACCGGCGCTCCGGAGACGCCATGGCCCGCGAAGACCTACGCAACCGCCGTGGCCCGCTGGAAGAAGTCCGGGCATCAGCCCTGGCTCGTGCTCGCGCTGCTGTCGGCCCGCGCGGACTCGCCGGAGGTGCCCGCGCTGCTCACGGACGCGGCAGCGGTGCCGGTGGAGTCACCCGCGGGCATGACGCTCGCGTGGCGCTCCGTGCAGCTGCTGCGGGAGCGGGGACAGTTGGCGGAGGCCCGGGCGCGGCTGGACGCCATTCCCCTGGAGCAGGTGCGCGACCAGCTCTCCACGGACAACGCCCTGCGGGAGGAGCGGCTGCACCTGGCGAACGGCTGGGACGAGGCCCTGCGCAACGCGGCCCAGTTCCTGGTGGAGGAAGTCGTCCTGGCCCCTCAGCAGGACGGCAGTGCACCGATGGGACTCAGCGCCGCGCGGGCCACCTTCCTGGAGTCCCATGTCCCCACGCGCCGGCTGCGCGAGTGGGCCGCGCTTCCGTCGTTGAGCCCCGAGCTGCGTCGGCAGCTGTCGTGGGCCGTGTTCGCCCGCGCCGCGGTGGTGGGGGATGACGCAATGCTCACGACCCAGGCGACCACGCTCGCGGAGACGGAGCCCAAGGCCCGCGCGGAGTTGCTGGCCATCGTGGGGCGGCCCACGGCGGAGGAGCGCCAGTTCGACGCGCGGCTGCTGATCATGGGGCTGCCGGTCGTCTCCGCGAGGGTGGAGCCCGCCAGGGACCGTCTGGCCAACGTCTCCCCGAAGCTGGACCTCACCGAGGACATGAGCTGGTACCGCAATGGCTGGTGCGTGCCGGGGACGAAGAACCTGGAGGATCCGCTGAAGACGCCGCTCCCGTTCGCGAGCCCCGAGGAGCGGGCGGACGCCGCCGCGGAGTGGAAGGCCCTCAACGAAGCAGGCTCCTCCGTGGCCTTCTTCTCCCGCGTGGCGTTGGATTGGGCGAAGGCGCATCCGCAGGACCCGCGCTCGCCCATCGCGCTGTTCCGCGCAGTCCGCTCCAGCAAGAGGGGCTGCGGCCAGAACACCCCGGAGGCGAAGAAGGCCTTCGCGTACCTCCACAAGAACTACGGCAAGACGGAGTGGGCGCGCAAAACGCCCTACGTGTACTGACGCGAGCAGGCCCTACTGCTTGGGCTTCACGATGCGGAAGATCTTCCGCCGGAAGATCTTGTCGCGCGCCTCGTCGGTCAGGCGCGTGGACTTCACCTGCAGGTAGATGGACGGATGGTCCGAGTAGTACTTGCCCTCGGACTTCAGGTGCCGGGAGCCGCTGGCGCCCATCAGGCCGAACATGCCGGGACCGGACAGCTCCAGGTGATCCACGTCCGCCTGGTAGTAGCCCATGTAGTGGGCGTTGCCGGCGGAGTTCGAATACTGCTGCTGGAAGAGCGGGATGGCCTCGCTGCTCTTGTGGGCCAGCATGTACGTGGGCTGCGTCTCCGGCCGGCCGTCGAAGAAGACACCCCGGCTTCCCTGGGCCGTCTCCTGGAGGTCCATGTTGAAGTCGCCCACCATCACCTGGATGCCCTCGGTCTTGCAGAAGGCCTGCAAGGCATTGCGCTCCACCTGCCGCTCGTGCGGATTGGAGCCCGTCAGCGACGCGCGCAGGTGCACCCCGGCCACCGTCACCGAATAGCCATACCGGTTCCCGAGCGTCACCTTGAGGATGTATTCGTCCTTGGACTTCAGCTTCGTCTGGATGGACGCCGTCTTGCGCGTGAGCGTGGTGGCCTCCAGGTAGAAGCCGTCCTCCTTCACGTTGTCCAACTGCCCGTCGATGTCCTCCCGCAGGTAGAGGGCAATCTCGTTGACGTGCTTGATGCCCTTCACCGTCGCGTCGTCAATCAGGTGCTTGCGGACGTAGGACATGCCCAGACCGGAGACGTCGATGCGGTCCGGGAAGGGCGAACCCGTCGGGTTCTCCGACAGGAAGATGAAGACGGGGTAGTGCTTGTAGCCGCGCAGGTTGCGCTCGATGCGGCTCTTGCGCCGGTCGCTCCACTGGGACGTGTCCGTCGCCTGGGGGCCGTTGCTCGCCAACCATGACTGGAGGTTGTCGTCATAGTCGGCGTCGCGGACGTGCATGTTGCGGATGAGGTCGCACTCCTGCTCCACGATGTCCGCGAGCTTCGCGGCGATGTCCGGCCCCTGCAGGAACGCGCTGGAGCCCATGCTGGGGACGAGCGGGTTCGCGAGGTTCGCCCCGTCCACTCGCATCCCCGTGTCATCCAACGTCGCGCTCAGCCCCTTCACGCCCTTCGTGGTGTTGGCCTTGTAGAACTTCTTCGCCGCGTCGAAGGGGATGAACAGGATGGAGATGCGGGGAAGGGTCGCGGTGTCGATGCCCTCGTCGAATTCGCGCTTCGGCATGGCGTCCCCGGGTGTGCGAGCGGGCTACTTCCAGGAGCAGCCCTTGATCTTCTTGCAGAACGCTTCGTTGGTGGCCTTCTCGCACGCGATGGCCACGCCGCCGCACATATTGGACCCGAACATGTAGGCACATCCAGGCTGGCTGCTGCAGTACATCTGGGAGAAGACGCCACAGAAGTTCGCCTTGCCCGTGCAGCGACCTGCGCCCTGTGACGCACCGGCGTCCTTCTCCGGCGTGGCGGCCGTGCCCGCGTCCTTGCCTTCGACCCCGGCGTCCGCCGTCGCGGAAGGGGAGGGCTTGGGCTTCTTCGCCGGGTCCGCCGCGTGCGCGGGAGCGCCCAGCAGGGCCGCCGCCATCGTGAGCGCCATGAAGAGACCGACACGCTGTCCGTGCTGCGCCATGTTCCTGTCCTTTGGGTGTGGGACCGGCCCGACTTCCGCCATGACAGTCCACGAGAAGGGGGCTCAGCGACGTGCAGCATGCACGCCTGCCCGAGTGGGAGTCGAGCGGCCAGGTCCGCTTCAGCGGCGCGGGAGCTGCTCCCGCGCCAGCTCGATGAAGGCCCTCAGCGGACGCGAGGCCCGCGCCCGGTGGGGGTAGTAGAGGAAGAGGCCGGGGACGCTCGGGGCCCAGTCCTCCAGGACGGGCCGCAGCGTGCCTGCGCGCAGTCCGGCCGCCGCCTGGAGCTCCGCGATGTAGGTGAGCCCCAGGCCCTGGCTGGCCATGCCCAGGAGCAGCGAGGAGCTGTCCGACGTGAGCGGCCCCTTCACCGGCACGGTGAGCTCCTTCGTCCCCTGTTCGAACTCCCAGTGGTAGGGCAGCCCTGTCGAGGGCGCGCGGTAGCCCAGGCAGGAGTGGTTCCCCAGGTCCCGGGGATGCCGGGGCGTCCCGTGCCTTTCGAAATACGCGGGTGAGCCCACGACGAGGAAGCGGAAGGCCGGCGTCAGGCGCACCTGGACCATGTCGCGCTGCACGGACTCCGTGAGCCGGATGCCGGCGTCGTAGCCCTCCTTCACGATGTCCACGAACCCGTCCTGCACGGACACGTGCACCTGCACCTGCGGGTAGGCCGCGACGAAGCGCGGCAGCACCGGCTCCACCACGGGTGACACGGAGAACGCGGGCACCGACAGGCGCAGCGAGCCCGTCACCTCCGGGGTCACTCCGGCGGCCAGGTGTTCGAGCGCCGCCAGCGCGGACTGCAGGCCCGGACCGGCTTCGTCCATCAGCCGCTGTCCCGACTCCGTGAGGGACACGCTGCGCGTGGTGCGGGCGAGCAGCGTCTGTCCCAGCTTTTCCTCCAGCTGGCGCACCGCCTGGCTCACCGCGGACGAGGACACGCCCAGCTCCTTCGCGGCCTGACTGAAGCTGCGCCGGCGGGCGACGGTGACGAACACGGTCAGGGCATTGAGGGGCGTCAGGGCCATTTCGAAGAAAGTCTAAACAGTCCCTGCAACTTCCGCGTCTTCATCCGGCGGCTTCCGGGCGGCACCTTGTGCGCATCCAACACGGGGGCATTCCATGACGACGACCGCTCGCATCGATTCGCTGGCGCAGTACCACCTGCTGGGCCGCAGTGGCCTGCGGGTGAGCCCGCTGTGCCTGGGTGCCATGACCTTCGGCACCGAGTGGGGCTGGGGCAGCCCCAAGGACACCGCTCACCGCATGCTCGCCCGCTACCTGGAGGCCGGCGGCAACTTCGTGGACACCGCGGACGGCTACACGGGCGGCTCCAGCGAGGCCATCATCGGGGACTACTTCGCGCAGGCCGGAGGCCGCGACCGAGCGGTCATCGCGACGAAGTTCACCGTCAACACCTGGCCCGGCGACCCGAACGCGGGCGGCAACGGCCGCAAGAACATCCGCCGTGCGCTGGAGGGTTCGCTGCGGCGGCTGAAGACGGACTACGTGGACCTGTACTGGCTGCATGCGTGGGATGGCATGACGCCAGTGGAGGAAGTGATGCGCACGCTCGACGCGCTCGTGCGCGAGGGCAAGGTCCGCTACATCGGACTGTCGGACGTGCCGGCCTGGTACTTCGCCCGCGCGCAGTCGCTGGCGGAGCAGGAGGGCTGGGAGCGCGTCGCCGCGTTGCAGTTGGAGTACTCGCTGGTGGAGCGCAACATCGAGCGTGAGCACATCCCCGCGGCGCTGGCGCTGGGCGCGTCCATCACGCCCTGGAGCCCGCTGGCGTCGGGGCTCCTGTCCGGCAAGTACACCCGCGAGGGCGCGCAGGCGAAGGGCGAGGGCCGGCTGCCGTCCATCCAGGGCGGCGGCAACCCGGGCTTCGAGAAGCTCTTCACCGAGCGCAACTGGGCCATCGTGGACGTGCTGCGCGAGGTGGCGACGGAGCTGGACCGGTCGCCCGCGCAGGTGGCGCTCGCGTGGGTGACGCGCCGGCCGGGCGTGGCGTCCACCATCATCGGCGCGACGCGGATGGAGCAGCTGGAGGCGAACCTGCATGCGCTCGACGTGCGGATTCCCGACGCGCTCGCCGCGACGCTGGAGGCCGTCAGCCGCCCGGAGCTCGTCCACCCGTACCACTTCTTCGAGGACGCCTTCTTCACCGGCGGCATGTTCACGGGCGGCACGACGGTCCGCGCCGAGCCCACGTGGTTCCGGTCCGCACCCCGGTAGTCCGGCGCCGTCAGTTCCCGGCGTCCTTCCACCAGACGCCCCAGTGCTCCAGGGCCGTGGAGTAATCCAACGTGCGCGGCCCCTGGGCCGGGATGTGGAAGATGCCGCTGAACAGCGGCTCGAAGCGGAGCCAATAAGAGAGGCCGTCGAGCTCCCTGCCCCAAGGCTCCACCGCGTACCGGACCTCTTGTTCCGTGGCGCCGGAGGACTCCTCCTGGCCCCATGGCCGCGTCCAGACGGTGGCGGGGATTGCGTGCGAGCCCCGGGTGAACTTCTCCTGGCGGATGGGCTTGAGCTTTTCCAGGACGGGCGGCCACCAGGAAAACACCGTCGCGGCCTGGGCGATGACGCTGAGCAGGGCGGTTCCCAGCGAGGAGCTGTCCTCGTACTGGAACTCGCCGCAGGGAGGCGCCGCGCCCGGGGGGCCTGTCCATGTCGTCGTCCGCAACCGGCCGGTCTCCGCGCTCATGCAGGAGCGGGTCAGCACCGGAGCCTCGCGGCCCGACTCCGTGAGCTCGTCGTACCAGGTGCCCGGGCCCAGGGGATGTTCCAGGGTGGGGACCTTGCCGGGTTCGAGGCTCCCCTGGCGGAAGGAGCGGAGCTTGAGCTGGGCGGAGACGCTGACTCCCCACCCCGAGGGATCGTTGCTGGCTTCGAGCAGGCCCTGGGTGAGGTACAGCGGCCCGGGTACCTTGGCGTGGACGCGGACCGCTCGCGGGCCATGGCTGACTCTGAAGTCCTGCACGGAACGCCGGGCGTCCCAGACGTATCCCCCGGCGGTGAACCGCTCCTCCGTGACGGTGCCGCCCGAGGGTTGGACGGGCGCGCGTGGCTGGGACTCCTTCATGCGCATGGGCAGCACGTAGGCATGGCTGAGCGCGCGATGGGGATGGGGACGGCCCCGGTCATCCGTGAAGCTGACGGTGAGCCAGGCCCACGGAGGCCGCACGGCCACGACCTCCACCGCCATCCGTCCCTCGACCGTGTTCGTACGTCCCCGGGGCTCCTGGGAGAAGGCCAGGAAGTCGAAGGGGATGTAGGGATTGAACAGGTGGCTGCTGAAGTCGTACTCCACGCGGTCCCCCACGCGGGCGTACTTCCACGGCGAGGCCGCGGCCTCCGGCGGAAGGGGCGCGGGCTTCATGCCCACGCAGGCGGGACCTGACACGAGCACCGTGCACAGCAGGAGGAGGACATGGAGGGAGCGAGGCCGCATGGGGTGCTCCCAGTCTGCCATTGTCCTGGGGACTTCACCGTTCCCGGGGGCCGGCTCCGTTTCGCAGCAGCAGCGCCGCACGGTGGATGGCGGCGCGGATGCGGACGTAGGTGCCGCAGCGGCAGACGTTGTCGCTCATGGCCGCGTCGATGTCCGCGTCGGTCGGCTGGGGGTTCTTCCGCAGCAATGCCACCGCGGCCATGATCTGCCCCGGCTGGCAGAATCCGCACTGGGCCACGTCCTCGGCGATCCACGCCTCCTGCACGGGATGCAGGCCGGATGCGTCCGCGAGTCCTTCGATGGTCTTCACCTCTCGGCCCTCGATGTCGCCCACGGGGTGGAGGCAGGGACGGAAGGCTTCACCGTCCAGGTGGCTGGTGCACGCGCCGCAGACGCCCACGCCGCAGCCGTACTTGGGGCCCGTGACGCCCAGCACGTCGCGGAGCACCCACAAGAGGGGCAGGTCCGCGGGCGACTCCACCGACACCGGCTGACCGTTGAGGAGGAAGGAATGGGCCGGCATGGTCAGACTCCCTCGTCGAGGATGGGAAAGCGCGTGGGCATGGTGCCCGTCGCCCGGGCAATGGCGTTGGCCAGGGCCGCCGCCGCGCTGGGGTAGCCCAGCTCTCCCACGCCGCCCACGCGGTCGTCGGAGCGCACGAGGTGCACCTGGATGGAGGCGGGGGCGTGCTTCATTCGCAGCCACCGGTAGTCCGCGAAGCTGCCCTCGCGCACGGCGCCCGCGTCGATGTGGAGCCCGGCGCTCAGCGTGGTGGACATGGCGTCCATCGCGGCGCCCTGGAGCTGGGCCTCGATGCCCTTCGGATTGATGGGCAGGCCCACGTCTGCGGCGATGACCACGCACAACACGCGAGGCGTCCCGGACGTGACGTCCACTTCGATGAGGTGGGCGATGGCGCTGTCCCACTCCTCCAGCACGGCGACGCCTTGAGCGACGCCAGGAGGCAGCGCCCGGCCCCAGGCGCCTTCGAGCACCACGCGCTCCAGCACGGCCTTGAGCCTGCGGGACGTGAGGCGGGAGCGTCGCAGCTCCACGGGGTCTCGCTGGAGCTCGCGGGCCAGCTGGTCGACGAAGATCTCGTTGGCCACGCCCACCTGGCTGGTGAAGACGGAGCGGAAGGAGGCGGTGGGAATCGGGAGCGGCACTTCGGCCAGCTCCTGCGCCACCCAGCCGAACTGGTAGGGGACGTGCTGCGTCAGCGCGAAGAACACCGCGCTGGTGACGTCCGGCAGCACCTGACCGACCAGCGAGGTGAGCAGGTCTCCGAAGCCGTGAGGGAACTCCACGGTGGGGATGGCGGCGCGGTGCTGCCAGCCGAGGATGGAGCCACCCGGGCCCAGCGAGGCGAGGATGCGGTGGTGGCTCGCGGGCCGGTAGTGCCCGTGGCGCATCTCGTCGTTGCGGCTCCACATCAGCTTCACCGGATGCCCGAGCGAGCGCGAGATGAGCGCTGCCTCCACGGCGGCTTCGGTGAAGAAGCGTCGGCCAAAGCCACCGCCAGCGCGGATGGGATGCACGGTGACCCGCTGCGGAGTGAGCGCCCATCCGAGCGCCGCGGCGACCTGGCTCCGCGCGAACTTCGGATCCTGGACGCCGGACCAGACTTCCGCGGTGTCCGCCGTCACACGCGCCACGCAGCTCTGTGTCTCCATGGGCGCGTGCGCGAGATAGGGGAAGTCGAAGCGTCCCTCCACGACCCGGGTCGTGAGCAGCGGAGGCAGCGGCCGGGGCCCGATGGCGTCACGCAGCCGGGTCCGGATGTTGGCGTCGGAGAGGTGGCTGGCCGGGCCAGGGGTCCAGGTGACTTGCAAGGCGTCGCGAGCGGCGAAGGCCTGCGAGTACGTCCGCGCCGCCACCGCGATTCCTGAAGGGAGCTGCACCACCCCCACCACGCCGGGCAGGGCCCGGGCCGTGGAGGCATTGAAGGACTGGACCTTGCCGAGCAGCGTGGGAGGCCGCGCCACCACCGTGGGCACCGCGTCCGGGATGTCCAGGTCCAGGGTGAAGCGCGCCGCGCCGGTGACGATGTCCCGTGCGTCGATGCGCCCCGTGGGCTGCCCGACCACGGTGTACTTGCTCGGAGACTTCGGCAGAGCAGAGACCTCCGGCAGCAGCACGCGAGTGGCGTCCTCCGCCAGCTCGCCATAGCCGAGCCTGCGGCCATCAGGAGCACGCACCTCGCCCTGCGCGGTGGTGAGCGTGAGGGCCAGCACCCGCCAGCGGTGCGCGGCGGCGGTGACCAGTCGGGCCCGGGCCTCCGCGGCGGCGGCGCGGAGAGGACCGGCCAGGTAGCGCATCGTCGACGAAAGACCGGTGAGCTGGATGAGCCAGCGCGGATCCGCGTCAGCGGTGTGCACGTCCACGGCATCGAGGCCGAGGTCGAGCTCCTCCGCGACGAGCATGGCCACGGCGGTGGTGATGCCCTGGCCCATCTCCGTGCGGGGCAGGGTGGCGACGACGCGACCGTCGGTGCGGACGGCGACGTAGAGATTGAGCGGTGTCTCTTCTGGAGACGCGGAAGCCGTCGAAGGCTCCGACGCCTCGGCGGAGGGGGCGTCGAGCGCGAGCCGGGCCGCGATCATCAACGTGGGCGAGGCCACCAGCCACGTAAGGAACTTGCGGCGCTCGATGCCGCTGGAAGGAGGGGCTGCGTCCGTGGGCAGCGTGTCAGCCATGGAGAAAGTGTGTCACGCGGCCACGGGCGGACCCAACGACCTGGCAGGCCCTGTGCGGCACCTGTCATGTGGAGCGCGGAGAACATCCGGGACACGACCCTGGACGGTCCTGAAGCGCCGCGCCGTTCCAGGCCGGCACGGCATCGAGGGCGGTGTCTCGTCGAACCGGACATGCCCTCGGTCGGGTCAAGCATCCGGCTGCATGCGGTACGCGTGCTGTCAGGGCTGCTTCAACTCCGCGCGCGAGGCTTGTGCCGGGGCGCGCGGGTCCTGGCCGCCGGAGCGGGACGCGCACGCTGCTTCAGGGGATACTGGCCGCCGGCGTCTCCGTGGAGACGGGGACGAGGATGGTGGGCATGCGCAGGTGGTTCGTCGGTGGGGTGGTGATCCTGGTGGCGTGCGGCTGCGTGCTGTTCCTGGCGCTGCGCTCCGGAGGCCCCTCCACGCCGGAGGACAACGCGGAAGCCGCGCTCGCGCGGAAGCGCCCCGCGAACCCTGTGCCCACCCCGGAGCGCTCCGGCCCCGTGGAGGGGCTCCCGGCGTCGCAGTCCCCGGGCGAAGCGGATGGCATCCTGGACGTGGAGGTGCTCGCGGGCGGGAAGCCTTCGCCCGGAACCACCGTGCGGCTCTACGCACGAGGCGCGCGGACGTCCGAGTGGACGCTGACGGGCTCCGGCCTCACGGATCCGGCGGGACACGTCCGGCTCGGTGCCGGTCCCGGCCGCTATCTGCTGTCGGTGCGCGCTCCGGACCGGGCCCCGCTCCTGCGCGATGTGGTCCGCCCTCACGGTGAGTCACTCACTGCGATGCGCGTCTCCCTGGAGCCCGCGCAATCGCTCACGGGCCGCACGGTGGTGCGCGGAACGAATGAGCCACTGCCGCTCGTGGAGGTCGTCCTCACGGCGCACGCCCGCGAACTGGAGGTCTGGCAGCGCGTGGACGCTCCCGACGACGAACGCGTCTATGCCACGAGCGACGAGCGGGGGAACTTCCGCATCGACGGACTCGCCCCGGGCACCTATCTGCTGGAGGCCCGCGCCCCCGGCTACGCGCGCGTGGTGCTGAGCCGTCTTCGCATCCCCACGGAAGGCCCGCTGACGCTGGCGCTCCGGCTGGCGAGCGTCATCGAGGGCTTCGTCGTGGACTCGAAGGGCCTCCCGGCCGCGGATGCCGAGGTGCGGGTGGGCGGCAATCCCTCCCAGGTGGTGACGACCGGCGCACAGGGTGGCTTCTCCGTGGAGGTGGAGCCCGGTACCCATCCCCTGTCCGCGCGGCGCGGCGAGGAGACCGGGGCGCTCGACCTGCCGGTCCTCTGCGCCGCGGGCAAGACCGTGCGCGATGTGCGGATCCAGTTGGGGCCGGGCGCGGTGCTGGAAGGCCGCGTCGTGGAGGAGTCCGAGGGCACGCCGGTGGCCGGAGCGCGTGTCGACGTCAGCTTCTCAGGCGGTGACGGAGACCCCAGCGTCGCCGTGTCGGACGCTGAGGGACACTTCATCGTGCAAGGGCTCGCTCCCGGCAGCTACAACGCGAAGGTCACGGCTTCGGGCTACTCGCCCGACACCCGTTGGGGCCTGACGGTCACCCAGGGCGAAAGCTTCCCCGTGGAGTTCAAGCTCTCACGCACCGGCGCAGTGGAGGGCCAGGTGCGCGATAGCATCGGCGCGCCGGTGGCGGCGGCACGGATCTCGACCGCGAGCATCGGGCGCTTCGAAATGGACCCGAGACCCATCGAGGCCCGCACCGACACCGAGGGCCGCTACCGCATCGAGGGACTCGCCACGGGCTACATGTCCCTCTCCGCGCGCCATGAAGGAGCGACGACCGGCGTTCGCCAGTCGGTTTCCGTGAAGGCGAACCGCACGGTCCAAGCGGACTTCACGTTGGATGTCACGGGCACGGTGGAGGGCCGGGTCCGCGCGGCCCGGGGCTCGCTTCGGGACGTGACGCTGGAGGTGACGGCCCTGGCGGATGACGTGTCGCAAGGCGTGACTCCAGACATGGGCCATGTCTTCGTGGATGCGGAAGGCGCCTTCCGGATGGCCCTTCCTTCGGGCGACTACACGCTCCTGCTCATGGCGCGCGGCCGCTTCAGTCAAAACGAACAGAAGCGGGTGCGCGTGGACGCGGGGAGGACGGCTCAGGTCGAACTCACCTGGGAGGAGCCGCGCGGCGGGAACGAATACCGGGGTGTCGTCCTGGAGCCGGATGGCGCGCCCTCGCCCCGTGCTGTCATCACCCTCACCACGACGGAGAGGCAGGACATTCCCCTGTCGATGACGCCCACGGATGAGGAGGGACGCTTCGCCATTCCCGTTGGCCGCGTGGGAGGCTCCCCCACGCGCCGCGTGCTGATGAGCGCGCGCAACGGTGGACGCTCGAGTGAGCCCGTGCCCGTGACGGTCGACCAGGACGTGGTGGTGCGGCTGCGGCCCTCGGCCTTCCTTCGCGGCCGTGTGGTGCGCAAGGGTGAACCCGTCCGGGGCTTCACCGTGTCGCTCCAGCTCCAGAAGGGCTACCTCCCAAGGGGCGACGTGCCCCTCGAGTTCTCCGGCGACCGCTTCGAATTGCGCGACGTTCCCCCCGAACCGGTGAAGCTGACGGCACGCACGGCGGACGGCTCTGTTGGCGAGGCTCTGGCCTCTCCCGGCACGGGCGCGGTGCTCGAAGTGGACATCCCCGTGACGGCGTCGGCCACCGTGCGGGGCCGCGTGGTGAACGCGACCACGAAGGCACCCGTCCCTGATGCGTTCATCTCCATCGAAGGCGAGCAGGGCTCCCGCGAGCACGCTTACACGGTGGAGGGCCGCTTCACTCTAAGTGGCGTGCGCGCGGGCGAGCGCGTCCTCCTCATCCAGGGAGGCCCGTCCCAGGGCCGGCTGCGCCGGCCGTTGAAGTTGAAGGAAGGCGAGGAACTGGACCTGGGTGACGTCGCCTTGGAGGTAACGCAGCCCACGCCATGAGGCGCTCAGCCCTGCCTGCGACGCCATCCCGGCGGAGGCCCGTCGCGCAGCACCTCGGCCACCGCCACCGCGCAGGCGAAGCTGGTCGTCATGGGCACCTGCATCCAGTGGCCGCCCATGTAGAGCTTCACCTCCCGCTCCTTCACGACGTGGTCCACCTTCACGTCCGCGCCCACGCGCTCCATGAGGGCGGGGTCGCCCACGGACACCACTGACTCCAGCTGCGCGGGCAGGGTGGGCATGCCGCCCGCGGAGGAGGCGATGATGGCGCCCCGCGCCGCCGCGCGGTCCGTGACCTCGCGCATGGACGCCTCCAGCGCGCGGTGGGTCGTGCCCAGGCTCAGGTTGAGCACGTCCACGCCCACCTCATCGAGCATCCACCCCATCGCCTCCACGAGGCACAACGAGTGTCCGCGGATGTTCTGGTCGAGGACGCGGGCGACGTAGACCTCCACGTCCGGCCAGGGGCGGACCTGGTCGTAGAGGATGCTCAGGACGGCCGTGCCGTGCCCGTGCGTGTCCTCCAGGTCCAGCGTGCCCGCGCCGTCCCGCCACGCCGCCAGCTCCTCCCGTTCGTAGGCGCGCGCCTCCAGCACCTGCGCGTCCAGGTCGAGCGAGAAGGTGGCCGCTCCCGCGAGGTGCATGGCGTGCTCGCGCAGGAAGGCCACCTCCACGCCGCTGTCGATGATGCCCACCTTCTTCACGGCGAGGCGCCTCCCGGCCGCGAAGGGCTCCAGAGCTTCAGTTGCCGGAACACATAGGTGCCCAGCGACACGGACTCCGTGCGGGGCGGGACGGCATCTGGAACGGACACGGTCAGGTGCACGAGCGACCCCGCGAGCACCATCCCCGCGCCGAGCACCGCGATGAGCAGGACCGTGAGCGTGCCAATGCGCCGCACGACGAAGAGGCCGGCGTGGTCCGGGTCCTCCAGGATTGGCAGCCGCGAGGGGAGCGGCGCAGTGGGGCGTGGGAGCTCGTTCGCCATGACCAGGACCATTCCTTCCGCCGCGTCAGGCGGCGTCCGCCTCGCCCATGCCCGCACGGAACAGCCGCTGATACGGCGCGCAGCGCGCGAGCAGCTCCGCGTGCGGTCCCTGGCCCACCAGCCGGCCTCCCGCGAGCATCCACACCTCATCCGCCAGGGGCGTGTTGGCCAGCCGGTGCGTGATGAACAGCACCGTCTGGCCGCGCTCCCGGGCCCGCGCGAGCAGCGCCCGCACGATGGCGGACTCCGTCTCCACGTCGAGCTGTGAGGTGGCTTCGTCCAGCAGCAACACCGGCGCGTCGCGGAGTACCGCCCGGGCCAGCGCCAGCCGCTGCCGCTGTCCGCCGGAGAGGCTCGCGCCCGCTTCGGCCACCGGTGTGTCGAAGCCCTGCGGCAGCGCGTCGAGGACGGGCTCCAGCGCGCACAGCCGCACGGCCTGACGCAGGTCCTCCTCGCTCACGGCGGGGAGCCCCAGGGTGAGGTTGTCGCGCACGGTGCCGTGGTACAGCTCCACGTCCTGCCACACCACCGCGAGCTGCCGGCGCAGGTCGGACAGCTCCAGCGTCCGCGCGTCCTGCCCGTCGAACAGCACGCGCCCCCGGCCCGGCTCCTCCAGCCGCGTCAGCATCCGCGCGAGCGTCGTCTTCCCGGAGCCACTGGAGCCGACGATGGTCACCACCGTGCCGGGCCGGATGCGCGCGCTCACCTCGCGCAGCACGTCCTGCCCGGGCAGGTAGCCGAAGGACACGTCCTCCAGCTCCACCTCGCCGGAGAGTCGTCGCGTCACTGGAGCCGGCGGCGTCAGCGAGCGGGCCGGGTCCTGCTCCGGCGTCTCGTGCAGGTACTCGAAGAAGCGGCGCAGGTGGACCCCGCGCTGCTGCAGGCCGGTGACGAAGCCGATGACCTCGATGACCGGCCCGCGCAGGTACGCGGCATAGGCCACGAAGGCCACGAAGCCGCCCAGCGTCAGCTTCCCCTGGAGGATGAGCCGCCAGCCCAGCCAGGTGAACAGCGCCGTCTGCGCGGCCTCCACCGTGCGCTCGAACAGCCGCAACATCCCCTCCACCCCGTGGGCCTTGAGGTGCGCCCGCAGCACGGACTGCATGAGCCCCGCGGCGCGCTGGTAGATGAACGGCTCCAGCGCGAGCACCTTCGTCGTGCGGCTCTGCCGCAGCGTCTCCACCTGGAGCGCCTGGAGGGCGCCGTGCACGCCCATCACCTCCTGCCACGCGAGCCCCATGGCGCGGCCGATGAGGAGCGGCACCGCCACCACGAAGGGCAGCGTGGCCACGGCCGCGAGCGCCAGCTCCCAGTGCAGCGACGCCAGGGTGAAGGGGATGACGACCAGGAAGGTGAGCTGCGAGAAGACGAGCCGGATCAACCCCAGCACCAGCGCCATGCCCGCCTTCGCGTCGTCGAAGCGGCTGGTGAGCTCCCCCACCTGGCGCCGGGAGAAGAAGCGGTCCGGCAGGTGCTGCAGGTGGTTGAAGAGGTAGAGCGCGGAGGAGCTCTCCAGCTTCACCGTCAGGTACGCGGAGTAATAACCGAGCAGCGACTCCGCGAGCGCCGCCGCCACCGACGCGGCGAGGATGCTCAGCACCAGCACGTGCAGCAGCCCCAGGTCCTGCGGGGATGACACATGGTCGAACAACAGCCGCGTGAGGAAGGGCGGGATGAGGCACAAGGCCGTGATGACCGGGCCCAGGAGCGCGCTCCTCACGAGCGAGCCCCACGCGGGACGCAAGAGCCGCAGCAGCGCGGCGAGATAGCGCGCCGACTGCCGCAGCCCGGGAGCCCCTTCCTCCTGCATCGCGCCGCCCGCTTCCATCACAGGTGCGTGAGCACGCTCCGCGCCAGCGCGTCCACTTCCTCGGGGATGGCGTGGACGCGCAGGCCGGTGTGCTGCTCCATCTTCCGCCGCGCCTCCTCCAGGACTTCATCCCGGACGCCCAGGAACCACGTCTCCGTCCAACGGCTGCCCAGCAGCTTGCGCCCGCCCATCATCGCCAGTCCCACCACCGTGCAGGGCACGTTGTGCTCACGGGCCAGCAGCTCCAGGTACTCGCGCGTCGCGATGACGTCCTCGGGCTTCGTGTCCACCGCCACGGTCAGCACCACCAGTCGCGGCAGGAACGTCTCGTAGATGAGCGTGGAGGCGTTGGCCCGTTTGTCCATGCCCGCCGGCACGTAGAGCAGACCGTTCTGCCCGCCGGTGATGACCAGGTCGCAGTCCTTCGCCAGGTCCGCCATGAGCCGCCGCTCGAACGCCAGCCGCTGCGGGCCCTCCACGCGCAGCACGCGCGAGTAGCCCGTGTCCGAGCCCAGCAGGATGCCCGTGGGCTCCGTGGCGTGGTGGCGCACGCGCACGTGCTTCGCCAGCGCCTCGCGCAGGTAGACCTGCGTGGTGAACTTGCCCTGCACCGTGTCCGTGCCGAAGACGCCCAGCAGGTTTCGCGGGCCGTAGTCCACCGGGTCCGGCTTCGCGAGCGCGTCCTGCTCCGGCACCGCCACGCGGAAGAAGAGGTTGGGGTCCGGCTCCAGCCCGTCGAAGAGGTCGTAATAGAGGATGTCGTCGTACAGCGACACCACCGGCAGCCGCTTGCGCGTGGCCACCTCCAGCAGCGCGCGGACGTGTGGCACCTCCGTCTCGAAGTTGAGCGAGCAGGTGAACACGACCGCGTCGAAGTCATGACGCGCGATGGCCGCAGGGTCGTTCACCACGGGCACGGACAGCTCACCCGCCTGGATGTACGTGCCCGCGTCGCTGAGCGTCACCGTGTCGTCGAAGACGACGCACGCCGGGGCCGGCCCGTGGTCGCGGAAGCGCAGCAGCGCGTAGCCCTCTTTGTTGTACTTGAAGACGGCGGTCCGCTTGCCCGCGAGCACCTCCATCACCTGCGCGCGCGTGTACATGTGGCGGCTGCGCAGTGTGGGGTTCATCTTCAAGGGCAGCCGCTGGTCGCCTTCCCAGATTTCACCCAGCTTCTGGTACAGCACCTCCGGGTCGTACTTGGGATAGGTGCGGGTGTCCGGCGCGATGAGCAGCGGCACGCCGTAGTCTGGCATCTGGAAGACGTGCTCGCGCTCGGAGCCCTCCACGCGCAGCGCGTAGCGGCCCTGCGGGTGCAGCAGGAAGTACTGGAACGCGACGCGCAGGCCCGCGACCTCCAGCATCTCCGCGTCCAGCGTCAGCTCCCGGCGCGCCTCGGTGTTCACGCCCTCCAGCGACAGCCGGCGCAAGAGGAACGGCGGCTGCTCCTGCCCGTCGGCCTTGCTCACCTGGATGAGCACGCACTTGAAGGGGTCCACCGGGAAGGACGTGAGCAGCTCGGAGGAGAAGTCCTTCAGCCGCGACACGACGTCCGCGTAGCGCGCGAGGAACAGCGCTCTCGCCCGGTCCCGCTGCGTCGGGTCCGGAATCATGAACAGCAGGTCGCTGCCGCTGAAGACCTCGAAGCGGCGCCACGTCTCGCGCGTCTCCGCGTCCACGGGCTCCGGCAGTTGCGCCTCCACCAGCTTGATGAGCGCGTACATCCAGGCGTTGCCCGGCGTCAGCCAGTGCTCGCTGTAGAAGTCGCGCCCCCACGTCGAATAGTAGAGCCGGGGCAGCGACGGCGGCTCGGGCGGCGGCGGGGCGGCCTGGATTTCGACGGGCGCGGAGGGCTGCATGACGCCCTCCAGCCAGTCGATGCCTTCGTGCCACCAGTGGCCGAACAGCTCCGTGTCGAACGCGAGCACGAACGTCTGTCCGTCCTGGACGAGCGAGCGGCGTGAGTCCAGCAGCTCCCAGAACTCGCGCACGTGCTGCTTCACCTGGGCGCGGGCTGCCTCCACGTCGTAGAGCGCCTTCTGTCCCAGGTCGACCTTCTGTCCCGTCACCGCCTGGTACTTGAGGCCCGTCCACACGTGCCCTCGCTTGTTCGCGGGCACGGGCACGCCCAGCTCCTCGAAGTACTCAGGCCGCAGGTCGAAGCCCACGTCGCGGAAGAACTCGCGGTACACCGGGTGCGCGGGGAACGTGGACTCGGGCGATTTCCACAGGTACAGCCCGATGCGGTAGTCGTGGACCATCACCTCCAGGTCCTCGTGGCGGAACACGCCGCTGGGATCCTGGGCCTGGGACGCGCCAATGCCCGTCAGGCTGAGCGCGGTGCGGCGGATGCCATGGCGCTTGAGCACGCGCTCCAGCCCCGGCTGGAAGGCGCACTCGGGCAGCCACAGGCCGTCCGGTTCGCGGCCGAAGGTCTCCTGGAAGGACTCCACACCCCGCGCCACCAGCCGGTCCGCGACGGCGGGCTGGAAGAAGGGCAGGAAGTTGTGCTGCGGCGTGGAGGTCCACAGCTGCACGTTGGACGGCCGCGAGCGCCCCAGCGAGGCGAACACGTCCCGCAGGCTGTGCTGGCGCAGGAACGCGAGGCTGTCCTCCACGCGGCGCAGGTACATGCCCGCGGTGCGGTGGACCTTCGCGAGCGACTCGTCCGACAGGGATTGGGGGAACTTCTCGTAACGGTTGTAGAGCTCCAGCCGCGACGTGCGCTCCAGCTCGCGCGTGGCGATGCGCTTCAGTAGCTGGAGGTAGCCGGTGTAGCGCTCCTCGCAGGCGACGAGCTGCTCGAAGAGGCACGGGGTGAAGGACATCACCAGCGTGCCGGCGAAGCGCTGGGCGTCCCAGCGCTCCAACATCCGGAACAGCGGGATGTACGTCTCCGTCAGCGCTTCGAAGAGCCAGTTCTCCGGCTCATCGAAGAGGGGCCCCTCGCCCAACACCTGCGGCATGTGGGTGTTGAGGATCAGGGTGAGGCGCGTGTTCATGAGGGGACCGCGAGACGGGGGGAAGCGGGGGAGGCACAGCGGACCGCGGGGCTAGGCGCCGCCGCCGCAGTCCTCGGAGGGGGACGTCGCGCCGTCCTCGGAACACAGCCGGTGGGCCGAGTTGTAGAGGTCCTGCCAGACCGTTCCCGGCCCCGAGGCGACGAGCGTGTACGTGGTGCTGGAGAAGTTCGACGTAGCGAAGCCCTGGACGTCCGGGCCTCCGTTGACGAGCTCCAGCAGCTCCGAGACATCCTTGCGCGTGAATCGCATCGGGGACCTCCGTGTGGCGGGTGGAACAGCGGAAACGAAGGCGCGGACCGCGGACTACCCGCAGCCGAACGTGGAGCGGTCCTCGGCGGTGACGGAGCCGCCGTCCTCGCAGGTCCACTGGTAGGTCCAGTAGTTCTGCCAGACAGCGCCGCCGCCAAACGAGGGGACCAGGTTCCAGGTGGAGCCGGCGAAGGTGGAGGTGCCGAAGCCCTGGACATCCGGGCTGCCCTGCACCGCGTTCAACAGGTCACTGACGTTCTTGCGCGTGTAACGCATGGGAGTGCTCCGGGTGTGGCGTGGGGAAGGGGCGAAGCGGGGCGCTAGTAGCAGCCCACCTGGGACCGGTCCTCAATGACGACCTGGCCGCCGTCCTCGCACATCCGGTGATTCGGGTTGTAGATGTCCTGGTAGATGTAGCCGCCCGCCGACGGGGTGATGTTGTACGTGTAGCCGCCGACGGTGGACGTCCAGAAGCCCGTCACGTCGGGGTTGCCCTGCACGGTGTCGAGCAGCTCGGAGATGTTCTTGCGCGTGTACCGCATGGTGAGGACTCCAGGTGATGAGGGGAGATCAGCGGATCCCTGAATCCTAGGAAGGGACGGAGAAGCGGGCAAGGCAGGGCAGGGCAGGGTCCCCGAAGTGTCAGGAAAGACGCGCGATTTCCTGTTTCACGGTGTCACGGGAACCCCGGCATCCCCCGGCTCAGTTGCTGACGAGCGCCAGGGCCAGGGCGTCCTGGTTGCGGCCCCGGAGGGTCGCGATCTGCTTGTAGAGGCTCCGGCTCGTCCAGCAGGCCTCGTCGTCGGGGAGCGTGTTCATCCGCTGGAGGTTGTTGGCCAGCCGCTGTGTCTCGTCCTCGCCGAGGCGGATGCTGATCTCGACGAAGGACTGTGCCACGTCGCTCGTCATGACCTGCCGGGGCAGGGGAGACTGCCGCAGCTCCGCGGCCAGGGCACTGGCCGTGATGACGCTGAAGCGCCCGAGGGTCTCGTCATCCATGCCGCTGAAGATCCGGTTCAGCCCTTCCGCCGTGATGTCGCCACGACTGAACGCGGCGCAGTCCTTCTCGTCGGCCAGGTCCACGATCAGGGAGAGGGCTTCCGCCCGCTGTATCAGGATCCGGTCGGAGAGCCGGCGCAGTCCGGCCTGCGCCAGCTGCATGGCCTGCTGTTGCCGCTCGACGCTACTCATGGTTGGAGTGACTTCGAACCACTGCCGGATTTCGGGGTAGGTCTTCGTGGCCAGGGCCCATTGCCGCAGGTAGCGATCCATGCCCTCGGTGGAGTCGCTCTCGACGAGCGAAGCCACCAATTGGTCGTAGTCCACGGGCTGCCGTCGTTGGTACGCACGCCAGCCCATGGACGAACTCACCGTCACCACGGCGACAAGCGCTCCTACCAAGACATTCTTCCCCACCTTCAACACGTGGGCCAGGAGGCTCCCGAGACCTCCCACCACGGCACCGATCAATGCACTGCCCAGCACGCTGGACCAATCCATCCATTCCCCCTCTGCCCTCAGGCGAGGATGTGAATGTAATGGATTGGAGGGGCCGCCGGTAACGTACGCCCCGTGAGGGTGGGTCCCTACCCGTTGCGAGCGAGGGGGATCCGGGGCCGCATGCCGACGTTCAGCCAGGGTTCGAGCGCGAGCTGGACGCCGCACGCCGCGACGGTGACGAGCGCGGCGGTGAAGCCCGGCGCCTTCCACGCGCCGACGACGGCCGCCGTGGCGATGACCCAGGGGCGGATCAGCGTGAACGGCCCCAGGACCACCACGCTCGCCAGCGTCCGCGCGTCAGCCTCCGCGGCGGCCCAGACGCCCAGGCCCATCAGCGTCAGGGTCGCGTAGGGCAGCAGCACCCAGAGGATCGCCTGCGCGCAGACGAGCAACTGGGGGAACAGGCCCGGTGAGAACAGGCAGGCCCCGGCGATGCCAGCACCCACCAGCGCGGTCGTGAAGAGTCCCCGCCCCATCCCCCGGCGGATGGCGGCCCGGTAGTAGTCGGCCTTGAAGATGCGGGCATCCCGGCCCGAGGCCACCCGGAAGCCACAGAACGCGGCGTCGGTGACGGCAAGCAGCGCGAGCAGCACCGGAAGGACGGCGTTCATGAAGTGGGTCCCAACCGTGAGCGCAGCGGGCCCAGGTGGCGCTGGAGCGGTTCCCACAGCTCCGCGCGCGTTCCAAGCGTGGCGGTCATGGGCCGGAGCATGGCGCCGAGGAGGTTCCGGGCCCCGTCCAGGGACGCGCAGGTGAACCCCGTGGCGGAGCGGGCCGCCGACAGCAGGGCCTGCGTGGGATGGGCGCGCCGCGCGGAGACCACGCCATCGTGCCGAGCGAGCGGCTCCCTCATGCGGGCCTGGTGGAACATCCACGACCCCCAGGGCGAGAGCACCGAGTGCTGGATGTCGTAGTGCACGAACGCATGCCCCTGCCGCTGGCCGGCGAAGAAGGCGTTCAGGTCGTTGCCACGGAAGTGATGCAGGACGCCCGTGGAGATGTAGATGTGGCCGGGCTGCTCCAGCTGGAACGCGTTCGCGACCCGGAGCTCGCATGAGAGGGATTCCTCTTCCGCGAGCCGCCGGGCGTTCTCAATCAGCGTCACGTTCATGTCACAGCCGATGATTTCGACGTCGCGCCCCAGCCGCCCATGCGCCGCGAGCGAGCGGACGGCGTAGCCGAGCCCGCAGCCGACATCGACGATGCGCAGCGGAGGCTTCACTCCGGACTCACGCAGCGCTTGCAGCAGGGGCAGCAGCACGCAGCGGATGCGGTCCGCTTGCAGGAACTCCTCGCTCAGCCGCTGCAACTCGACGTGGGAGCGCAGCAGGGCCAGGTCGCAGGCCTCGACGTCGAGCGTGTCATTGGACGCGGGAAGCCGCTGCACGAACCGCGCGGCGGACCGCTGCCCGTTCGCCATCAGCCGCGCCACCACCGCTGACCGGGACACCGGCCGCGGCTGGAGCGTCGCGACGTCGTAGTCGACGATGAGGTCTGAGATTTCCAGCAGGTCGGAGGGCATTCCAGCGAGTGCGCCGGAGTGTACCTCAACGCCGGGGCGGCTCAGCGCCCCGGCGTCGTCCCTGCCTACTCCCTCGCTCCGGCCAGCCCTGGCGGGCAGCTGAAGTGGGCCGGCACGGACCACAGTTGGCCCTCGTCGGTGTCGTTGACGGCGGTGAAGAAGATGCGATGGCCCACCCGTGTGAACGAGCCCGGAAAGTGGACGTCCGCCAGCCGGCCCTGCGTCGCCAGGGAGCCCCGGGTGAAGTAGGGGAAGACGGGCCCGAGCGGGTCCGGCGCGCCGCCGAACAGGACCTGACCCTTGCCGGTGGCGAACAGCGGGTATCGGTACCCGTACTCCACATTGGGATTGTCGAAGAGCTGGCGGGTCCCCGGGGCGGTCCCATTCGTCGCCCACAGCGATACGTCCCTGGACACGGGGGCATCACTTCCGATGCTCACGAAGAAGTAGATGTCGCTGCCGGAGACCACGGCCGTCCGCACGGCGGGATACGCGTACTCGTCGGATGCGTAGGGATTGGGCAGGGTGGTGATCCCCGTCTTGCCACCGCCGCTCAGGGAGAGCCGGTCGATGCGCAGCCGCTTCGTCACCGGGCTGTCCACGGACGTCAGATAGACATACGTGCCCAGCGTCCCGAGCAGGCGCACGCGCTTTCCGAAGGCTTCCAGGCGAATGGTCCCCGCGGCGGTGCCATTCGTCTTCCACACCTCGGAGTTGGGGCCGTCCTCCAGGATGAACAACGGCGGCTCACCCGGGCTGCTCACCCCTGAGAGGTAGGCGTTCCCCGCGTCCAGCCGCTTGACGGAGGTCGTCCCGGCCTGCGTGCCGTCGGTGCGCCACATCGTGGTGCCCGTGTCCTCGGAGAAGAAGAAGAGCAACGCGTTGCCAGCCTTCAACGTGTCGTTGCCCAGATTCGTGAGTCCGCCGAATTCCTTCACCCGCAGCGTGCCGGCTGCCGTCCCGTCGGACCGCCACAGCTCCGGCCGGGCCCCGTCTCCCGGCAGCGGCACCCAGCGGAAGAACACCAGGCGGCCATTGAGCTCCGTGGCGTTGGTCATCACGGAGCCTTCCGCGCCGGGAGTGATGTCCTTGACCAGCCGGGTCCCACCCTCCGTCCCGTTGCTGGTCCACAGCTCCATGCCGGTGGTGTCAGTGCGGGCCTGGAAGAAGAGCTTGTTGCCCACCGCGACGAGGTTCTGGGGCTGATAGACGCCCGGGGGCCCCGGAAACACCTTCACCTGGACGGTCCCTGCCTCCGTGCCGTCGCTGCGCCACAGGACCGAACCGGCGTCGAAGCCCGAGGTGACGAAGTAGAGCGTGCCCTGGACGTTCGTGAGCTCCCCCATGAAGCCCGCGGAAGCCGAGGGCATGATGGTCGCCACGCGTGCCGCCACTCCCGGTGGGCACGCCTGGGCGGTCACCTCGCGGGAGTCGTCTTCCACCGCCTCCTGCACTCCCCCACAGCCCACCCCTGCCAGACTGAACCACAGCAGGGCCCCCCAATTCCTCGCATGCATGTCCACTCCTCCCGGTCCAAGAAACGCGGAGGGTGGGGTGCACGGCTTTGCCTTCCAAGGGGTCCCCCAAGGAGGTGGGAGTGTTCCTGCTTGTTTTCTGGGGTGTCAGTTCGAGCACCAGAACCGGATCGTGCGGTCCGCGCCCAGGGTCGCGAGCTGGCCGGTCCGTGCGAAGGCGGCGCCGACGATGCCCCGGGGCCATTGCTCCTGCCCCAGATACGTCCCGTGTCCCACCAGTCGCTCACGAAGGCTGAAGTCCGTCGTCGTCAGGATTCGCACCTCGGGGTCGACGCCTCCGGTGGCGAGCACGGTGCTGTCCGGCGAGAACACCGCGGTGAAGCTGGGCGGGAGCGACCTGCTCGACGCGGTTCCGAGGCCACGGACCTCCGTCGAGGCGAAGCCGTCGTATGGGGATGTGAGGGTCACCCACCGTCCGTCAGGGGAGAAATCCAGGCGCGAGCCGCCCTGGTTGTAGTCCAGTTCAAAGGCATGCCTCACCGTCCCTCCGGCGACGTCGAGCAACTGGATGCGGGTGCGGCCGTCATAGGCGGTGGTCGCGAGGAATCGGCCGTCCGGCGAGAAGCCAATCACATACGCGTTCAGCTCGAAGGTCTGGAGCGCCTTGTTCGTGATGACATCGCGCAGGAGGATGCGGTCATCCTCACGGCCAGCGGAGGTCTTGAAGTCCGGTGAGAGGGCCTGGCCCTGGAACTCCCGGAGCCCCTTGCCCGTGGCCGTGTCGTAGATGGCGTTGTTCGCGCGGAGCTGGCGCTGGTCGGAGCTGAACTGCAGACGGCTGGGAGACTGGATGTTGGAGGTCGCCACCTGGTGCTGACCCCGGGTCCGCCAGATGCCCATCACTCCATCCCCGGTGCTCGCCAGGAGCGAGCCGTCCGGAGAGAAGACCACGTGGTCGCGCATCACCGGCCCCAGGGAGACCGTCCGCACCGTGGCCAGGTCCTGGACCGGATGGATGCGGACTTCGTTGCCCCAGGGGCCGCACAGCTGGCCCACGCCGTTGCACCAGAAGGCGCTCACGCCCAGGTCGACGACGAGCCCGGTGCTGTCCTGGCTGAAGGAGAGGCGGCTGACATAGGACGCGTTCGGCTCGGGGAAGGTGTGGACCTTCGACCAGTCCGCCACCCGGTAGACCGTCACCTCGGAGCCCAGCGCGTCGGCGTAGAGGAGCCCATCCGGGGAGAAGGCACTCGCATCGCGGGTGGTCGACAGTTCCAGGTCCTTGACCAGGGCCCCGGTATCGAGCCGCACCACCCTGCCACCGGAGGCCAGGAGCGAGCCGTCCTTCGACCAGCCGAGCTGCCCGCCGGAGAGCCCGGGAACGGCCCTCTGTTCCGAGGCATCCGCGGCGCTCACGATGAAGACGAAGTGGTGCGTGGAGATGGCCAGCGACGCACCATCGGGTGAGAAGGCCAGGGATTGGACGACCTGCTCGTAGCTCCGCTGCAAGGAGCCCCGGAGGCTCCCATCCTCGACGCTCCAGATGCGGATGCTGGCGGTCTCATTCCCCGCCGTGTCGAAGCCTCCCGTGGCGAGCAACGCGCCATCCGGTGAAAGCGCCAGGGCCGTCGTCCGGTGGGAATGGGGGAGGTCAAAGGTCCGGACCGGGGTCAGGTCCGGATAACTCCAGATGCGCGTCTGGGTCTGATTGGCCGCCACCAACCGGCGCCCGTCCTCCGAGAACACCACGTTGACCTGCTGGCCCGGCAGCTCCCAGAGCGTCTGGAGCCGGCTCCCATCCGCGGTCCGGTAGAGCACCAGTTGCCCCGACAGCGTGGCCACCGCCAGCACCGAGCCATCCGGCGACAGCGCGGACGCGGCGAGGGCCCCGGCCCCGATGGCGCCACAGGGCTGGAAGGGGGCCGCGCTCGATACCGGAGGCACCTGCTCTGGTGGCTTCTCCTCCCCAGGCTGCTCGTCATCAGGAGGAGGGGAGGGCGGCGACGCTTCTTCCGTGCAGGCGCCAAGGAGGGCAAGCGCCAGGACCACGGCGAAGCGAACGGGACGCATCAATAGGCTCATGTGCGAAGGGGCAGGCGGTGATGCAGGGTCAGGGTGGCCTGACACGGTCCTTCAAGTCCTGCGCAACCCTTGCATGGGCATTCTCTTTCGCGCCTGACCTGCGAACGCAGGATAGCACGGGAGCGCTGGCGTCCTGGCGTCGCGTCGCCTGGCTCACGGCTGACGGCGAGGCAGTCCGATGAGGTAGGTGATGCTCATTCCATTCACCCGATGAACGCCGTGGTGCCACTTGTACCCGTCGTTATCGAGTCCCTCTGTCAGCTCCTCGAGGTCTTCCGGCGTGTAGGTCCGCAGCGACGACACCACGCCATCCCAGAGGATGAGCAGGGGGATGATGGGAATGAGGTAGGTGAAAACAAGCCGCCACCAGTGCCTCGGGCGGATGAGCGGGGTGAAGCCCCATACCAGGGGGAGGATGAGCAGGAGCTGGAAGAAGACGTACAGCACCGAGCGCTGCGTGAGCTCGAAGGCTGCGATGGGAACGCCGCGCGTGGCTGCGTCCGCGAGGAGGGCTTTCGCCTGCTTCGGGCGGAAGTGGTGCAAGGCCTCGAAGAGGGTGCGCAACCCCGTGAGCTCCTCCGGAACACGCATGACGTCGACCGGAGTGTCGCGGTACTGCGCGCCCTCGGGCAGATTCAGCACCGGGGTGGGGTGGAGGTCGGTGAGCACCACCTCGGCCTCACTGTGCATACGGCGCAGCGCCGGGAGCAGGGTGCGCCAGGGTCCTCCCGTTCCCGAACACAGGTCGATGATGCGGTTCGTGCCGGACATCCGCAGCAGATCCGCCAGCTGGGGGGCCACGGTGTCGTAGGGGCGCGTCCGGTCCAGGACGACGTGCAGGTAGTCGACCTCGCCACGGCGCAACGGCGCGGGCAGCCACGACTGGTCGAGGAACTCGAAGAGGTGGAGTCGGGGGAGCAGTCTCATCTCGAGGAGGATAGAACCTCCCCGGGGCCGCCTTCCATCAGTCCGGCACTCCGGTGGCCGAACGGTCGAAGCAGTTTCCCTACTTGCTCACCGCGATGGACTTGCGGAAGAGCGCCAGGCTGTAGACGAAGAAGCCCACGCCCACCGCGCTCACCATCAGGAACTGGCGCCAGACGGCCCACAGCCCTCCGCCGCGGTAGATGATGACCTGAGAGAAGCTGACGAAGTGCCGGGCAGGCAGCAGGTACGTGACGTATTGCAGCCACTTCGGCTGGCTCTCCACGGGCGTGCTGCCGCCCGAAAGCAGCATCAGCACCAGGACCACCAGGATGATGAGCAGCGCGAACTGCGCCATCGAGCGGGAGATGGTCCCCAGGAAGATGCCGAGCGCCGTGGCGAAGAACAGATAGAGCACGACACCCACGAACCACAGCACCACCGAGCCGGCGAACGGCACCTTCAGCACCAGGTGCACGACCAGGAACAGCGAAGCCCCGGTCGCGACGAGGATGACGAGGCTGTTGGCCCAGACCTTCGCCATGGCGATCTCGAACGAGGTCAGCGGCATCACGAGCAGGTGCTCCAGCGTTCCGTGCTCGCGTTCGCGGATGACCGCCGCGCCCGTGAGGACGACCGTCAGCAGGGTGATTTGATTGATGATGGCCACCACGCTCTTGAACCAGGACGACACCCCGTTGGGGTTGAAGAGCTTGCGGACAATCAAATTGACGGGCTTCGGCCCCGTCTCCTCCGTGCGCTTGAGGAAGGAGGAGATGCGGTCATTGAGGATGTTCTTGATGTAGCCGGAGCCGATGCCCGCCTGCTGCATGGCGGTCGCGTCGATGTTCAGCTGGACGTCCGGGTTGCGCCCCGCGCGCAGGTCGTGCTCGAAGCGCGGCGGAATCACCACGACGAACATGAACCGGCCCCGGTCCATGTCCGGCTGGATGTCCTCCGAGGTGATGACCTCCGGCGACATGAAGCGGGGCGGATAGAAGGCGTTGAGCAGCTCCTTGGACAACGCGGATCCGTCCTCGTCGACGAAGGCAATGGAGGCGTTGTTCACCTCGCTGGAGGTCCCCGTGGCCTGGACGTAGATGGCCAGGGTGAACGCATAGACGACGAACACGACCAGCACCGCGTCGCTGAGCAGGCTGCGGATCTCCTTGAGCCCGAGCCACAGGATGTTCAGCAGCGAGTTCACTGCTACTTCTCCTGCTTTCTCAGGCCAAGGACGCTGATGGCCAGGAGGAGGGGAACACACACGGCCAGGAAGGCGACGTCCCTCATGATGAGGCCCGCGCCGAGTCCCTTGGTGAAGGCGCCCAGGCTGGCGTGCATGTAATAGGTGGCCGGCCAGATGGAGCCAACGAGCTTGGCTCCACCCTGGAGCGTGGAGACTGGCTGCAACAAGCCGGAGAACTGGATGGTCGGCACGATGGTCAGGATGGCCGTGACGAACACGGCCGCGACCTGGCTGCCGGTGAAGGTGGACGTCACCATCCCAATGCCTGTCGTCGCCATGACGTAGAACAGGGCGCAGACCACCAACGTCAGGAAGCTGCCCTTGATGGGGACGCCGAAGACGACCAGCGCCAGCGCGGTCAGGATGAAGAAGTTGGCCATGCCAATGGCCACGTAGGGCAGCTGCTTTCCGAGCAGGTACTCCAGCCGCCCCGTGGGCGTGACATAGAAGTTGATGATGGACCCCAGCTCCTTCTCACGCACGATGCTGACCGTCATGAGGATGGCCGGGATGAGCAGCAGCAGCAGCGCCGGGACGCTCGGCACGATGGAGTAGATGCTCTTGAAGGTGGGGTTGTAGAGGTAGCGCTCTTCGATGTTGGCCGTGGATTTCTGCGCGCTGGCGGAGTGGAAGCCGCTCGCGGGATCCCGGAGCATCCGGTTGTGGACCCCCTGGACGTATTGCTCGACGGTGTCGCCACGGAAGGTCATGGCGCCGTCCACCTGCGCCAGCACCTCGGGGCCGGAGCCCCGGCGGAGGTCCAGGCCGAAGCGGGGCGGAATCTCCATCACCACCGAGACGTCGTCTGACTGGAGCCTGCGGAGCGCCTCGTCCGCGGATTGGGCCGGAGGGGTCGGGGCGAAGTAGGGCTTCGCCGCGCTGAACTGTTCCAGGTACGCGCGGCTCTCGGGCGACTGGTCCAGGTCCAGCGCGGCATAGCGGATGTTCTCGACGTCGGTCGTGATGCCGAAGCCGAAGACGAGCATCAACACCGCCGAACCGATGAAGGCGAACGCCAGCCGGACCTTGTCGCGGAGGATCTGACTGGTCTCGTTGGAGGCATACGCGAGCATCCGGCCCAGACGCAGCCGGAGCCCGGCTCGGTCCACCCGTGGCGCGGCCGAGGGCTGGGGTGGGGCGGCTTCGGGCGCGCCACGGGT
>NZ_RAWN01000002.1:0-108086 GCF_003668895.1 Corallococcus sp. AB045 | reverse complement strand
GCGGAGGTCAGGGCGGGCAGGGCGGCGGAGGCGGTGGCGCGTCCATCGCGGTTATCGCTGTCAATTCGCAGGTCATCCTTGAGCCCACCTCGCAGGCACGCACACTGGGAGGGGGCAACGGTGGTGCCGGCGGGACAGGTGGTCCGGGAGGCACAGGAGGCCCTGGCGGAAGCGGCGGTGAAGGCAAGACGGGCTCAGCCGTGGACAATAAAATCGTATACCTCCTTGTCAGCGGCGCAGGCGGCACAGGCGGAGTAGGGGGTGAGGGCGGTCCTGGCGGTGCGGGTGGTGGCGGCGCGGGCGGCCCCTCAGTCATCTTCTGGTGTCTGGACGCAGGCGTTGGCCTTCCCCCGAGTGTGCTTCCCGAACTGGGAGGTGGCGGCTCAGGCGGCACCAGTCCGAATGGAAAGCAGGGCACGGAGGGCACGTCGCAGCTGGACATCGGCTGCACCTTCGTGGACGCCGGAACGCCCTGACTCACTGCATCGCCCGCTGGGTGACACCAGCGGGTGAGAAAACGCGACCCGGGGGCAGGTGCCTGTTTGCTTGCCTGGCGTGCCCCGGGCCGTGACTTCGCTTCCCGGGATTTCACCTGTTACGCTCCCCCGTGGTGGAGATGTCTTCTGAGCTGATCTGCGAAACCTGCGGCCTCACCGTTCCGTCCGAGACGGCGGTGTGCCCTCGCGATGGCACCGTCGTGCTGTCGTCGTTCCAGCCGACTCCACCGGAACCGAAGGTCATCGTGGAGCACCCCGGTACCGAAGCGACCGCCATCACCGACCCCCTCATCGGCCTGAAGCTGGGCGAGTACGAGCTGCGCGCACGCATCGGCGTGGGCGGCATGGGGCTCGTCTACGAGGGCATCCAGCCCCTCATCGGCAAGCGCGTCGCCGTGAAGGTGCTGCGCCCCGAACTGGCGCACTCGTCCGAACAGGTGGCCCGACTCCTCGCGGAGGCCCGCGCCGTCAACGCCATCCGCCACCGCGGCATCATCGACATCTTCGGCTTCGGCCAGCTCCCGGACGGTCGCCAGTACATCGTCATGGAGTACCTGGATGGCCAGCCGCTGGACGCCATCCTCGCGGAGAAGGGCCGCCTCCCCGTCCCGGAGGCCCTGTCCCTCCTGGATGAAGTGCTCGCTGCCCTGGGCGCCGCGCACGGCGCGGGCGTGGTGCACCGCGACCTCAAGCCCAGCAACATCTTCCTCGTGCGCCAGCCGGACGGCTCGCGCTACGTGAAGCTGCTGGACTTCGGGCTCGCCAAGCGCGGCGAAGGCCCCACCGGCCGCACCGCGCAGACGCGCACCGACATGGTCGTCGGCACTCCGGAGTACATGGCGCCCGAGCAGGCCCGCGGCCAGTCCGTGGGGCCCATGACGGACCTGTACGCCATGGGCGTCGTCACCTTCGAGATCATCACCGGCCGGCTGCCCTTCATCGGCAGCTCCCCGGTGGACCTGCTCATGAAGCACGTGGAGGCACGCCCTCCCCGGCCGTCGGAGTTCGTCCCCGACCTGCCGCCCGCCGTGGACGCCTTCATCCTGCAGATGCTCACCAAGGACCCGGAGACGCGCCCCAACTCCGCGGATGCCCTGCGTCAGCACCTCTCCAAGCTGCGCCGCACCCTGCGGGCCACGCGCACCAACCCCACCGCGCCCGCTCCCGTCGAACCCGCGCCGCCCAAGCCCGCCGCTTCCCCTGCCGCGGTCGTCGTCAGCGACGCGGACGCGCGCCGCCCCACCACCCAGGTGCCGCCGCCGGTCCCGCCGGACGACCTGATGGTGCCGCAGGAAGAGACGTCATCCCTGCGCCGCTTCGCGCCCATCGCCGTGGGCGCGGCCGTGCTGCTCGCCGCCGTGGGCGTGGTCATCGCCACGCGCGGGGGTGGTGAAACGCCTCCGCCGGTCGTCGCCGTCGCCACTCCGCCGCCGCCCACCCCGAAGGTGGAACCCACGCCGCCGCCGCCCGCGCCCGAGGTCGTCGCCGCGCCCGAGCCAGAGCCCCCTCCCGCGCCTGTCGTCGAGGAGCCCCCTGCCGCGAAACCGGAGCCGACCACCGTCAAGGCCGTGGCCGTGAAGACCGTCCGCGACGTCCCGGCGCCCGCGCCCAAGCGCACGGAGTCCGCGAGCGAGTCCGCCGTGCGGGATCAAATCATGGCCGCCGTGAGTCAGGTGGAGAGCAGCCCCTTGTACGCCGACAACAAGGTCCACAAGGGGCTCACCCGGCAGGCCGCGCGCAACTACCTGGACCGGCAACTGAAGCGGCTGGAGAACGCGGACGACGCGGCGGGCCGCGCGGACATCCTCAGCGAGCTCCGCGGCTGGAAGCAGCAGTACCTCAAGTAAGCTCCACGCCATGACCGCGCCCCCAGGTCCTGCGCTGCTCGCGGTGGACCTGGGCCTGCGCTGCGGGCTCGCGCGCTTTGGCGCGGACGGGCGGCTTCAGGGGTACCGCTCCCAGAACTTCGGTACGCACGCGCGGCTCAAGCGCGCGGTGCCCGCAGTGCTTCAGGATGCGTCCCCGCTCGCGTGGCTCGTGCTGGAGGGCGGTGGCCCCATCGCGGACGTCTGGGAGCGCGAGGCCCTGCGCCGCGCCCTGCCCGTGCTTCGCGTGGCCGCGGAGGACTGGCGCCACCGGCTGCTCTACGCGCGGGAGCAGCGCAGCGGCTCGCTGGCCAAGGACGCCGCGGACACGCTCGCGCGGCGGGTCATCGACTGGTCCCACGCGCCCCGCCCCACCTCGCTGCGCCACGACGCCGCGGAGGCCATCCTGCTGGGCCTGTGGGGCGCGCTGGAGGTGGGCTGGCTTCCGCAGGTGCCCGCGGAAGTGCGGCGCTGACCGCCCGCTACTTCACCGACGAGCACGCCACCGGCTGCGCGATGGCGTTGCGCGCGCGCTCCTCGCTCACCAGCGCGTAGCCCGCCAGGTCCTGCAGCAGCATGTCGCGGTTCTGCCGGATGAGGCTCGCGTTCTTGCACGCCTTGATGTCGCCGTAATAGCCGTACGGCGGCAGCGCGAGTTGCAGCTCCGCCAGCTCCGACAACTGGAGCTCTCCCAGCTCACGGTGGAAGAGCTTGCGGGACGCGTCCTCCACGCCGACGACGCCGCGCTCGAAGCGGATGATGGACAGGTCGTACGCGACGAGCTGGTCCTTCTGGAAGAACGCGTGCAGCCGGTGCGCGGCCACGGACAGCTGCAGGTCCCCCTCGATGCCCATCTCCCGCGCGATGCGCATGGCCAGCCGCCGCTCGCAGGACCCATCCCCCGGGGGCGCCGTGCCCAACGTCACGCCGGCGAACAGGCGCCACGCCCACGCACGCCCGTCCTCGCGCGGCGTCTGGAAGTAGGTGGGGCAGTTCATCTGGCGGATGTAGAGCGCCACCAGGTCCTTGGGCATCCGCGAGAAGTCCGGCCGCGTGAACGTCACCGCCGAGCGATCCCGGATGCCCTGGTCCATCCGGCCGGCCAGGATGCTCATCCGGTCGCCTTCGATGCGATGGCGCAGCTGGCTCTCGACGTCGAACTCGCTCTCCAGCCGCGGCAGCTTGCTGGCCGTGTAGAGGTACGTGATCGGAATCACCACGCCGGCCAGACCGACGAGGAACATGAACAGCCAGAACACGGTCTTCACGGGCACGACTCTAGCAGGGCAGGCACGCGCCAGGAGGACGGGTTAGAAAGTCCCCATGAGCGACTGGCACACCGCCACCGTCACCGCCCGCACCCCCGCGGCGGATGGCCTCACCGATTGGGTGCTCGACATCGGCGGGACACCGCTCGTGGGCTCGCACGCCCACCCGGGACAGTACGTCCAGCTGCGGCTTCCCGGTGGGCAGCCAGGCATGTTCGCCATCGCCTCGCCGCCCGTCCCCAATGGCACGCGGTGGGAGTTCCTCCTCAAGGACGAAGGCCCACTGCCGTCCGCGCTCCTGCACCTGCCCCTGGGCGCGCGCGTGGAGGTGACGCGGCCGGCGGGCCCCGGCTTCCCCATGGAGAAGGCGCGCGGCCGCAACCTGCTGCTGTTCGCCAGCGGCTCCGGCATCTCCGCCATCCGCCCCGTCATCGCCGCCGTGCGCCAGGAGCGCGGCGCGTTTGGCCAGGTGACGCTGTACTTCGGCGCGCGCACGGCGAGCGGCTTCGCGTACCAGCACGAATTGCAGCAGTGGATGGCGGACGGAGTGCGCGTGCTGTGCACCGTGAGCCGCCCCGGCGCCAGCGGCTGGCAGGGCCTCACCGGCTACGTGCAGGCCCACCTGGGCGAGGAGCGGCTGGAGCACGCCATCGCGTTCGTGTGCGGTCCCTCGGACATGGTGCAGGACGTGATGGCCCAGCTGGCCCAGCGCGGCGTGCCGCGCAGCGCCGTGTTCCTCAACTACTGAGCCGCTCGCGTCTCGACGGCGGGGGACGTGTAGCGCACGCCCACCACCACCGCCGAAGGGTCGCTCTCCTGGCTGCCGGTGGCCTTCTGCGGCGTCCACGCGCCCACGCCCACCTGATGTCCCTCCGGCGAGAAGCGCACGCGCCGCACGGACCAGCCGAACTCCAGCTCGCCCTTCGCCTCCGGCGCGCCCTCGGCGAAGAGATACACGCGCCGGTCCCATCCGCCCGACACCAGCGAACGCCCATCCGGCGCGATGGCCGCGGTGGACACCACGCCGTGGTGCAGCTCCCACTTGTGCAGCACCTGCCCGGAGGCCGCGTCCACCAGCGCGCCCGCGTTCCACGGGCCCCGGGGCTCCTGGATGCCCTTGCGCTCGCGCTCGTACACCGTGCGGTTGCGCTCCGCCTTCTCCTGGCTGAAGGCCACGCCCAGCCGCTTTCCGCGCGCGTCCACGGTGACGTCGTTGACGTGCGCCGGGAAGGTGAAGTCCAGCCGCGGCGTGAGCGCTCGCGCCGTCGTCGCGGTCGCCCCTTCCGGAATGCCGCCCTTGAGCGTGAGCACCGCCTCCGCCGTCGTCTCGTCGAAGACCGTGTCCACGCGCTCGGCGAAGGGCGCGCCCAGCACGCCCTGGCTGCCCTGCGGCACGCACGCGTCGCACACCGCCACGTCCACGCCCGGCAGCGTCATCTGCTTGAAGCGCAGCGTGCGTCCGCGCGACAGCCGCGCCACGGTGTTGCCCAGCGCGCCCGGCACGGTGACGGTGTCCTTCAGGAACGCCACGTCGATGCCGGCCGCCGTGGCCGCCGCCGTGGTGAGCACCACCACCGGAGTGCGCGAGTCCAGCGCCAGCACCACCGGCGGCCCGCTGTCCACGCGGCCCTGCACCGCCGCGAACCCGCCGCGCCGCTCGAAGTGCGTGCGCGCCACGTCCGGCTTCAGCGTCTGCTCCGGCGTGTCCGACGCACGCACGTGCTTGTCCCAGCCGCCCGAGTACAGCGTCCCGTCCGCCGCGAACGCCAGCGCGCTCACCGGCCCCACGTGCAGCCGCGCCTCCGCGCCGAACGAAAGCTCCGGCACGGACAGCAGGGACACCAGCCCCTGCGCGCTGCCCACCGCCAGCCATTTGCCATCCGGATGGAAGGCCACCGACACCAGCGGCTCCTCCGTGGCGAGCGCCCCCACCTGCGAGCCCGTCGCCGCGTCGAAGAGCTGCACCGCGCCGCTGCGGCTCACCGTGGCCACGCGCGCGCCGTCCGGAGAGAAGGCCACGCCCTCCAGGTCGTACTGCTGGATGTTGACCGAAGGATCCGCGCGCATCATCGGCGCACCGGAGCCCCCGGACTTCGCCAGGTCCCAGACGGAGACGTGGTACGCCTTGTCCCCCAGGCGCGTGTAGGCCACGCGCTGGCCGCGAGGCGCGAAGTCCAGCGCCCAGATGAAGTCCTTGCGGTTGAGGACGGTGGGCTCCCCGTCGAAGCCCTCCACCGCGCCGGAGAGGAAGCCTCCGGGCGCGGACTCCAGCCGGCCCAGCGTGTCCGGCGTCAGGCCCACGGCCGTGTGCGCGCAGCCCGTGAGCGTCAGCACGCCCGCGAGCACCAAGCCCCCGGTGCGCGGGCTCATGAACCCGACCCGCGGACGGCGGCCTTCTCCTTGTCGACGTTGATCTCGTTCACGCCCTTGTTGTCCACGGACAGCAGGAACAGCTGCTTGTCCGCTTCACGCTTGTCGTTGAACGAGGTGCGGCCGGTGGCGCCGTCGAAGTCCTTCAGCCCCGCCAGGGCTTCACGCATCGCCGCGCGCGTGTTGGGCCGCTGCTTGTCAATCACCTGCCGCACCATGCGCGCCGAGTCGTAGCCGATGGCCTCCAGCAGGCCCGGGTCGCGGCCCGTCTCGCGGTACGCGTCGCGGTAGCTCTTCACGAACTTCTGCGTCGCCGGCCGCTGCGAGTCCACGAAGAAGCCGTCCACGTACACCGAGCAGGTGACGAACTTGCCGCCGCGCTCCAAGAGCTCCGGCAGGCCCGAGCGGCCCTTGGGGCTGGACCACTGGTTGGTGCCGAAGAGCGTGACGGTCTTCAGGTCCTTCTTGCCCGTCGTCTTGCGGATGCGCTCCAGGTCGCGCGGGTCGCACGCGTTGGTGACGATGTCCTCCACCGCGAGCGCGGGCGTCACCAGGCTCACCCGGCGCCAGTCGTCCGGGATGAAGAGGCCCTCGAAGTCGATGATGGGCTCCACGCCGCTGCGCGCCTTCTCCATCGCCTTGCGGCGGCGGTACGCGTCCGTGATGTTCTCGCCCTGCACGTCGCGCACGGCCTCCGCGTAGTCGCCGCGGTCCTCCAGGTAGTAGCGGCCCACCAGGCGCTTGGCCTCGCTGGTGAACGTGGTCTGGTCGTAGGAGTACGACTCCGCGCCGCGCACCGCGCCGCCGCGCGACACGACGTCGTCCCAGAACTCGTTCGCCAGCTCAACACCGTAGGGGATGTTCGGGTAGAGCACCGCGAAGCGCTTGTAGCCCTTCACGTTCATCGCGTAGTCCGCGATGGCGCGCGCCTGCGCGGAGTTCGTCAGCATGTTGCGGAAGACGTACGGGCCAATGTCCGTGATGCCCTCCTGACGGCTCAGCGTCAGCAGCGGCACCTGGAGCTCCTCCGCCAAGAGCGCCGCGCGCTTGGTGTCGTCCACCAGCAGCGGGCCCAGGGCCGCGATGGCGCCGTCGTCGAACGCGAGCTGCTCCATCGCCGTGCCCGTCTTGTTGACGTCGCCCTGCGTGTCCTTCACCACCAGCTCGATGTCGCTGCCCTGCAGGCCCAGCTTCACGCCGCGCAGCACCGCCTCGCCGATGGGCTGGTAGCGGCCCGACATGGGCAGCAGCACCGCCACGGTGCGCGGACGCACCTCCACGCGGCGGGTGGCACGCGCGAGCAGCTCCTTGGCCTGCGGCGCGAAGGCGCTGTTGGGCGCTTCGCGCAGGAACGTCTGGAGCGTCTCCTCCAGGCGGGTCCAGTCACGCAGGTGGTAGTAGATGCGCGCCAGCTTGAACTGGAGCACCGGCCACGCGGGGTTGGACGGGGACAGCCCCTCCTGCACGCGGGCGATGTCGAGGAAGCTGGCGCGGCCCTCCACCAGCTGCTCCACCTTCTTCACCGCGGCGGCCTTCTCCTCCGCCGTCCGAGCGTCGCCCGCCTCTTTGACAGCGGAGGACAGCGCCTGCGTGTACAGGCCCGCGCCCTCCGCCGCGCGCGCGGCCTCCCTCAGCAGCTGCTCCTTCTCCGCGCCCTCCGCGCGCTCCGCCAGGCTGGTGAGCGTCTGGTACGCGTCGCGGTAGGCGCCCACCTCCATGGCGGAGATGGCCAGCTTGTGCTTGGCGTCCTCGGCCTGGGCGTGGAGGGGGTTCTCGAAGAGCAGCTCGTTGAAGGTCTTGCGCGCGTTCGCGTAGTCCTTCGCCTCGAAGTAGAGGACGCCCGCGTTGTAGAGCGCGTCCTGGCCGGCGGTGGTGGCGGGGTACGCCTTGCGCACGGACAAGTAGGCCTCCGCGGCCTGCTTCTTGTCCGGGTTCGCCTGCGCCTGGGTGCGGGCCTGCGCGAGCGCGGCGTTCGCGGTGGCGTCCTGCTTCACCTCCACGCGCGGGCGATTGGGCTGGGTGGAGTCGCCCCCGGAGGTGTCGTCCCGGTTGTCGGTGCGGGAAGGCGTCTTGGGGCAGGCGGTCAACGTCAGGGCCAGCGCGGCGACGAGCGCGCGGCGCGATGCGGAGAGGACTTCCATGGCGAAGTGCATAGCAGCGCGGGTGAGGCTCCGTCGACACTTGAGCGGAGGGATGATTCCCCTGGAACGTCCGCTTCAATGCACCACGCATGCCCGCGTGCGTCACCGAGGGGGAGCCCCATCCCCTCCCCCTCTTCGTGCGGCCCCTGAGCCACGCCTTCGCGCGGCCCCGGACGCACGCCCGGCCACCTAGCCGAAGAGTTCCTTCACCTTGTCGAAGAAGGACTTCGACTGGGGATGGGTCTCCTCGCCGGACACCTCCGCGAAGCGCTCCAGCAGCTCGCGCTGCTTGGAGGACAGCTCCGTGGGCGTTTCGATGATGACGCGCACGTGCTGATCCCCGCGCTGCTGGCTGTGCAGGTGCGGGATGCCCTTGCCGCGCAGGCGGAACACCTTGCCGGACTGGGTCCCCGCCGGGATGGTCATCTTCACCTTGCCGTCCAACGTGGGCACGTCGATCTTCGCGCCCAGCGCCGCCTGCGTGAAGGACACCGGCACCTCGCAGAAGACCTCGTACTCCTCGCGCTGGAACAGCGGGTGCTCCCGCACGATGACCGTCACGTACAGGTCGCCCGCGGGCGCGCCCCGGTCTCCCGGCTCACCCATGCCCGCCAGCCGCACGCGCGTGCCGTTGTCCACGCCGCCCGGGATGGCGACCTCGATGACCTCTTCCGACGGCGTCTTCCCGGAGCCCCGGCACTTCGCGCACGGATCCGGAATGGTGGCGCCCGAACCGCCGCAGTCACCGCACGGACGGGACACCGCGAAGAAGCCCTGCGAGTAGCGCAATTCCCCGCTGCCACCGCACGCCGCGCACTGCCGGGGCGCCGCGCCGCTCTTGCTGCCGGAGCCGGAGCAGGTCTCGCACTTCTTCGGACGAGGGATGGTCACCTTCGGGCGGCAGCCGAACGCCGCCTCCTCGAAGCTGATCTCCAGGTTGTAGCGCAGGTCCGCGCCCCGGCTCTGGCGCTGCCGGCCACGCCCGCCGCCACCCCCGAAGATGTCGCCGAAAATCTCTCCGAAGATGTCGTTGATGTTGACGCCCTGGAAGCCGCCGCCCGCGTCCCCGAAGGGGTTGCCCGAATGTCCGAAGCGGTCGTACTTCGTGCGCCGGTCCGGATCGCTCAGGACCTCATAAGCCTCCGAGGCTTCCTTGAACTTCTCCTCGGCCTCGTGGTTCCCGGGGTTGCGGTCCGGGTGGTACTGCAACGCGACCTTCCGGAACGCGCTCTTCAGGTCCTGCGCCGTAACGTTCTTCTGGACGCCCAGGACCTCGTAGTAGTCGCGCTTCTGCCCTGCGGCCCCTGCCATTGAATCGAACCCCTGGAAATTACTGGCGTTTTCAAGCTGCGTAGAGAATCGGAGTCACTATAACGCAGCGAAACACGCCAGCAATCCAGGCCGGGGTCCAACCCTGTGGGAAGCCGGGCCTTGGCGCTACACGGTCCAGACGCGGTTGACCGTCAGCTCCATGCGAGCGAGCCGGCGCTTGAGGGCCGGGTCCACGGGGCCGTTCATGGACCACTTGGGGACCACGAAGTGCAGCTCCGCGTTGTAGAGCTTCGCGGCGCTCGCCAGGAGGCTCCAGCGGTTCTCCGCGGTGGGATCATCCACCATGCCCGGGGTGACGATCTCCAGGATGATGGGCGTGCGGGCGGAGTCGGACTGGCGACAGGTGAAGTCCGGCCGGTGGTCCTCGATGGTGCCGGAGAGCACGGGCGGCGGCATGAAGCCAGGGAGCCGGGCCTTGATGTCCGAGTAACCGATGGTGCGGAAGTACTCGGCCATCAGCCAGAGCAGACGGCGGCGCTCTTCGTCATCTACGACCGACTCGCAGCCGGGATTGAACAGGACTTCTTTCTCGGAGTTGGTTTCCATGGCGCATCTCAAGCTGTCCGCGTGTGTGGGATGCGGCAACGCAGGCGGGCGCGAGCGCTCCCTGACCGGCCGTGGGGCGGGCGGCCATGCACGCGCGCTTCCCACTTCCCTTTGGCTTGGACGGCACCGTCGCCTCGGTGACAGAGTGCGCCCCCTCCCGTGGCCCCCCGTCCCTCCGCGCACGTCTATCGCCGGCTCCTGGGCTACCTGAGCCCGTATCGCCGGTTGCTTCTCACGGGCACGCTGGCCTCGCTCACCGCCGCGGCCGCCACCGCCGCGTACGCCTGGATCGTCGGGCCCCTGCTGCGCGCCGTCCTCACCGGCGCCCCCGTCACCGTCGCGGGGATGACCCTGGCGCCGGAGGCCCTGCTGTCCCGGCTGCCCCTGCTGGTCGTCGCGGTCGCGCTGGTGAAGGCCACTGCCCAGTTCCTCCAGGGCGGCCTGATGCAGCGCCTGGGCCAGCGGGTGATGGCCGACCTGAGGGGCTTCCTCTACGGCCGGCTGCTCGCCCAGCCGCCGGCGTTCTTCGAGCAGCGCCACTCGGGAGAACTTGTCTCCCGGTTCACCTCGGACGTACCCCTGGTGGAGTTCTCCGTCACCCAGGCGTTGTCATCGTACGTAAGGGATGGGCTCCAGATTTGCGCACTGCTGGCGACCTGCTTCCTCATCGACGCGAAACTCTTCCTCTTCACGTTCGTCGTCGTGCCCGTGACGGTGGTGCCGGTGAGCCGCTTCGCGCGGTCGCTCAAGAAGGTGGCCACCCGCTCGCAGGCAAACCTGGGCGCGCTCAGCGCCATCACCGCCGAGCAGCTGCAGAACCTCCCCGTGGTGCAGGCCTACGGCACGGTGCCCCGCGCGCTGGAGTCCTTCGACGCGGAGGCCGAGGCGTACCTGGCGGAGATGCGCCGCTCGCTCTTCATCCGCGGCGCCTTCAGCCCCACGGTGGAACTTCTGGGCATCGTCGGCGTGGCGGTGGCGGTGGCGTGGGGCGCCCGCGCGGTGTCCATGGATCCGACGCTGGCCGGGCGGCTCTTGTCCTTCATGGCGGCGGCGCTGCTGCTCTACCAACCGGTGAAGTCACTGAGCGGCACGCTGTCCCAGGTGCTCACGGGGCTGGCGGCGGCGGAGCGCCTGTTCGAGCTCGCGGACTCGCCGGTGCCGCCGGACGTGGGCGCGGAGGCCCCTCCCCTGTCGCGCGCCCTGGAGCTGTCGGGCGTGCGCGCCACGTACTCGGACGGGCGCGAGGCCCTGAAGGGCGTGGACCTGACGATTCCCGCGGGCGCGCGCGTGGCGCTGGTGGGCCCGTCCGGCGCGGGCAAGACGACGCTGTTCTCCGTGCTGCTGGGCTTCCTGCCGCCGAGCGGCGGTGAAGTGAAGTGGGACGGTGTGCCGCTGTCCTCGCTCAAGGCGTCCAGCGTGCGCGCGCAGCTGGCGTGGGTGCCGCAGGAGCCGGTGCTCTTCTCCGGCACCGTGCGCCACAACCTGCGCCTGGGCCAGCCGGACGCGCCGGACGACGCGCTGTGGGAAGCGCTGCGGCTGGCGCACGCGGAGGACTTCGTGCGGGCGCTGCCCGGCGGCCTGGATGAGCCCGTGGGAGAGCGGGGCAGCCGGCTGTCCGGCGGACAACGGCAGCGCCTGGCCCTGGCGCGCGCCTTCCTGCGCCGCCCGTCACTGCTGCTGCTGGATGAGCCCACGAGCGCCCTGGACGCCACCAGCGAGGCAGCGGTCGGCGCGGGGCTCCAGGCGCTGATGAAGGGCCGCACGGTGCTGGTCATCGCGCACCGGCTCAGCACCGTGCGCGACGCGGACCTCATCGCCGTGGTGGAGGGCGGACAGGTGGTGGAGGCCGGCACGCATGAGCAGTTGCTCGCGCTGCGGGGCCGCTACGCGCGCCTGTTGGGCGAAGGCGCCGTCGCCGCCTGAACGCCGCCCCGCGGGGCCATGGCCTTCGCTTGCGAAGGGGTGTTCATGGGCCCCGTGCCCATCCGCTCCACGCCATTGTCGGCCTTGCGCGACCGGGGACGCCCTGCGAGCCTTCCGCTCAGGCCCATGCCTCAGACGCCGCCCCGCGAACGAGAGCCGCTGTCGCTCAACGCGCTCCTGCTGGTGCCCGCCCTGCTGCTGGCCGCGGGCGCGTGCGTCGCGGTGGCCGCCCGGCACTTCGCGCTGGCCGCCGCGTTCACCGGCACCCTGGTGCTCGTCCCGCTCGTCTTCCGGCTGTGGACGCGGCCCTGGTACCGGGGGCTCGTGCTGCGCGGCCTGGGCCTGTTCATCGCGGGCATGCACCTGCCCATGCTCGCGGGCGGCGTGCTCGCCTACGGGCGCATCGGCTGCGAGGGCGCGGACTGCGGCCAGACGCTGCTCTGGAGCATCGTGCTGGCTCCCGTGGCCGGCGCCGTCTGCTCTGTCGTGTACTGGCTCGTGGGCCGTCCCCCCGTCTGAATTACAAGGAATCACAGGCCCCCTATTCTCACTGGAAATGCTTGTTCCAGTCAGACCTCAAGTCGCGCCCGGGCCGTTCGTCGTGGCGTTGGCCGTCCCCACCATGGTGTGCGTGCTGGGGGGCACGCTGCCGGTGCTCCTGGGCAGTCCCGCCGGCCTGGTGAGCGTGGTGACCTCCGCGGGGCCCTTCGCGGCGTTGCTGGTGCTGGCGCTGGTGGTGGAGGTGCCCCTGCTCATGCTGGCGACGGGCTCCACGCTGCTGGGCCGCACGGTGCCGCTGGCGGTGATGGTGGGCATGGCGACGGTGCCGTGGACGCTGGGCCTGCTGGGCACGGAGGTGGCGCTGGAGCGGATGCAGGCGGCGCTGCCGATGGTGTCCGCCACGGACGCGGGCATCGCGTTGACGGCGGGGCTGGGCAAGGCGATGGCCCCCCGACTGCTGGGCGCCTGGACGAGCGCGGTGCTGCTGGGCGCGCTGTCGGTGGCGCTGGGCATGGCGCGCTACAACACGGCGCGCGCGGTCCACGACAACACGCGCCGCAGCCTGCTGCTAGGCAGCCTGGTGTCCGCCGCGCTGGCGGGCATGGCGGTGGTGGGCACGCTGGAGGCGCACCATCTCTTCACGCTGCTGTCCCGGCTGTCGCGGGCCCCCGGCGCGCTCCGCCCGGACCTGATGGCGGAGGGCATGGCGCAGGCGGCGCGGCTGCGCACGGTGCGCTGGAGCTGCTTCTCCTGCCTGCTGGTGCTGGGCTTCGCCTGGCTGATGACGTACCGCGCGGCGGAGGCCCGGCGGACCCGCGCGCTGGAGTGGGTGGGCGGCCTGGTGCTCACCGCCGCGGTGGCCGTCCTGCTGGTGCTGGACGCGCACCCGCTGCACACCACGCTGGGCCCAGAGCGCGTCACCACCGGCCGCAGGACGTCCGGCCCCGTTCCCACCGACGCGGACGTGACACACCTGATGGGCGAGCGCTCGCCCGTGCGGCTCAGCTTCCCCGCGTCAGCACGTACAGCATGATGAGCCCCACCACGACGGCGAAGCCGAAGACGGCCACCATCACCAGCCCCTCCGACTTGCGCACCACCGGGGGCAGGACTTCGTTGGGCAGCGGCTGACCGTGCCGCAGCAGCACGGGCTCCGGCTCCGGGGCCACCCGCGGCGCGGGCGCTGAAGCAGCGGCGGCGGGAACGGCCTCGCGCGGAGGCGGCGCCACCGGCGTGAAGGTCACGGCCCGGGTGGCGACGGTGTCCCGCGTGCCGGGGGTGCGGCCCAGCTGCTCCGCCAGGTGCTCTGGCGGCGTGACGCTGGACATCTCCAGCCCCTCGCGCGCCAGCGCCAGCACGCGCTGCATGTGCAGGATGTAACGGTCCTGGCCTTCGTAGGTGGCGAGCGCCTGCGCGGCGCGCACCAGCCGCTGCGGCACCAGCTCCGGGTCCGCGCGCACCTCCGTGGACACGGGCCGCGCCTCGCCGGCTTCCACCCTGCCGGTGCGCACGCCCTGGCCGCTGGCCCAGATGCAGTGTTCATCCAGGAGCGTGAGTTCCTGGCGGCGCACCCGGCCGTCCTCGTCCACCAGCGACATCAGCTCCGCGCCCTGGGGAGACAGGTGCCAGACGGTGCGCAGGCCGTTCTCCCCCAGCGGGCCTTCCACCGCGCGTGCGCGGTAGAGTTCCTGCATCGCGGACTTCAAGGGGTCGGACGAAGTTTCCACGGCCATGACTGCCGCACAGTAGGGGCGCCGCGCCCGAAACGGAAGCGACGGCCGCTCCCGCGTGATTGCCCCGTGCGCGGATGCCCGCCTTGTGCCTACCGTCCATTCCACGATGAGCCGCTCCAAGAACCGAGCCCCCGACTTCGTCCGCCAGTTCGAGGGTGCACAGACGCTCGACGGACTGCTGGAGCTGTCTGGCAGTCCCTGCGACACCGCCGACGTGCTCGAGCGCATGCACGAGGCGCGCGCGGAAGGCGCCGATGCCAGCCAGGTGATTCCCACCCTCTTCGACGGGGAGCCCCGCTTCCAGGACCCGGAGCTGGCGCGCCGCCTGTACCAGAACCTGCTGGGCCTCTGGGACCTGGTGCTGGAGGGGAAGGCGGTGCGACTGGAAGACGGCCCCCGCCCACCGCGTCCGAAGAAGGAGCGGCTGCAGCCGCCCGCGCCCTTCCATCCGGACGAGCCCACCGGCGAATTCGTGGAGGCCGCCTGGCGTTATTTGGAAGACGACGACAAGGCGCGCACGCGGCTGATGCATGCCTTCGAGAACCGGCAGGACGGCTTGCTGGGTGCGCTTGACGCCGCTGGCCTCACGGACGAAGGTTATGGGGTCGCCCGCCACCTGCTCTTCGAGCTGCACGCCATGCTGGAGCTGGGCTGGCCGTCGGGGCTCTTGGCCGCGGATGCCAGGGCCCTGGACAGGGAACCGGATGCGCCGCCCGCGCCGGATGCCCTCCAGGAATACGTGACGGAAGCGCTGTTCGAGGCGGAGCAGGACGAGGAGCACCCCCTCGCCCCCGAGGAGCTGGCGCAGGTGCGCACCCTCGTCCGGCGGGGACTGGCGGCGCTGTGGCGCGCCCGCAAGGGGAGATGAAGATGGCCCGAGACGACAACGACGGTGGTGGCTTCACCGGCAAGCGCAACAAGTCCTACCGCGAGCTGGACGCGCAGCGCGGCAAGAGCAAGTACCACTCGCGCCAGGACGACCCGGCGCAGCAGAAGCTGGAGCGCAGCGCCAGCTACCAGAAATACAAGACGGCCGCGGACGCCCTCTTCACCGGCGGCGAGCTGCCGGAGGGGCTCGCGAAGACGTTCGACCCTGAAGGCAAGCGCAAGGCCCAGAAGGACGCCCTGCGCAAGGTGCAGGAGTCGGAGACGCGCGCGGACTGGGTGAAGGGCGTGGTGGACTACCTGGAGAAGTATCCGGACCTGCCCGAGGACGCGTACTTCCTCGACAGCCTCCTGGACCACCCGCGCGAGCGCATCGTGGACAAGGCGCTGGCGAAGCTGGAGGCGCTGCAGGAGGCGGGCACGCTCCAGAAGAAGCTGCCCAAGAGCCTGGACCAGCGGCTGAAGTCCATTGAGCTCACCGGCCTGGACCCCGACATGCAGGGCCGCGCCAAGGCGCTGCGCGAGAAGCTGCGCGCCTGATCAGCGCGCACGCTGCTGCCAGCGCGTCTGATGCAGTCAGCGCGCGCGCTGCTGATAGATGAGCACCACGCCGCGCTGGCCGTCCTTCGCGGGCTGGTGCGTGAGCCGCAGCTCCGCGCCGGGCCGCGAGTACAGGCCGGCCTCGTCGCCGCGCTTCCACCCGGCCTTCGCCAGGGCGTCGCCGTAGAAGGCCTCCACCTGCGGCCCCGTGAGCGGCACCTGGAAGGTGAGCGTGCGCGAGCCCTCCGCGTTGACGCGCAGCACGCCATTCGCTTGCGGCGGCAGCGGCGCGAAGTCCCCGGGCGCTTCCTGCGGACGAGCCAGCGCGTGGTTGGCTTCCCCCAGGTACAGCGTGGTGGTGCCATCCGGCTGCGGCATCATCACCACGGTGTAGGTGATGCGCCGCTTCGGATCCAACGCGGTGAGCATGGCCGCGTTGTTGGCGTACTGCGCCTGCTCCTTGCCGGGCGGCACGTAGAGCCCGCCGTCGCGGAACGCGTCCGCGAAGCGCTGCACCAGGTCCCGGATGTTCTCCTTCACGTGCACCGCGCGCAGCGCCACCGGGATGCCACCCGCCTCCACGATGTCGCTGGACTCCACGTGCGCGATGACCTGGAGCCGGGGCCACGCGAAGCGCGGCGCGTCCGGCACGCCCGAGTCCGGCACGCCCGCGTCGGGGGCCCGGGCCCGGGCGGACAGCCCCAGCAGCAGCGAGAGCAGCGCCCCCGCCACGCGCCCGCCCCGGCTCAATGCGGCACGCCTCCCAGCCACTTGTTCTCGCGCTGGACGTCGTACTTGGGATTGATGTTGCTGGCCTTGAAGGGCGTCGTCTCCCAGACGGTCTGGTTGCCCGCGTGCGAGCCGCCGATGCTCTGCTCGTAGTTGCTCTCCTGGCCGCGGAAGCTCATGAAGAACTGGTCTTCGTTCACGCCCCCCGCCGCGCCCACGCCGGCCATCAGCGCGCTGCCCGCGCTCCCGCCACCACCGTTGTTGCGGTACACGCTCTGGGCCCACTCGTAGTAGTCCACGTTCCCGCAGGCGCCCCCGGTGTTGGTGCTGAGGGGGCACTCGCGGCCCTCGGCCACGGTGGACAGGCCCCAGTCGTCCAGCAGCATGAAGAAGCGCCGGGTGCAGCGCCCGTTGGACGCGCGCCCCGCCGCGCACACCACGAACTGGTCGGTGGCGCGCCGGTGAGACACCTTGAAGAACTCCGGCTCCATGAACGTGCCCAGGCGCTCCGCGCGCATCCGGGTGGAGGCGGTGCACGAGATGCCGTCGGACTGCGTGTCCATGGACTGACTCAGCGCCGTCGAGACCGGGTCCGCGTCCTGCGGGCGGGTGCCCAGGATTTCGATGTCGCTGCCCGCGGGCCGCGTCGGCTCGCAGTCCACCTGGATTCGCGTGGCGCGCGCCAGGGCCAGCTGGAACGTCATGGCGCCGCTGGTGCGGCCCGCGCGTCCGTCGAAGTCCTGGTAGCGCCCGGCGGCCTCCGCGGAGGCCAGCGCTTCTGCGTTGGAGCGCTGGAAGACGCCGTTCTGCGGGTTGTGCATCACGTGCCCGGTGGCCTCCCACAGCGCGAAGTTGGCGGCCTCCTGCACCTTGAGGGTCAGCGCGCTCACCTCCGCGAAGTAGATGCCGAACATCAGCACGGTGACGAACACCAGCGCCCCCAGCGCCGTCTCGACGAGCGCCTGTCCACGGCGCGACCTGGAAGCGCGCGTGTCCATCAGTACCTCCCGCCCGTCTTGCTGCCACCCCGGTAGCCCGCGTTGTCCAGCCGGCGCAGCGCGTCCGCGTGCTCGGTGAAGCCCGCCTCGGACAGGCTGCGCGCGGGCTTGTCGTCACGCGCGCCCTCGGTGCTCACCAGCGTGGCGCGCCAGAAGGGGTTGAGGAAGTTGGGCGGCTCCGCCCAGCCACCGCCCGCCGCCGCCGCCCGGGGCCGGTGGTAGTAGGCGAGCCCCGCGGACAGGGCCACCTGGTTGCGCTGCACGTCCTCCATGCCGGTGGGCTGGATGCGCCCCAGCGGCGCGGCGTTGTCGAACTCCGTCTCCTGGTTCGCGAACTTGAAGGTGAACAGCAGGTTCCACGGGTCCGGCTTCGCCCGGCGCGACGCGCTGGCGTAGTCGCGGTGGAGCATGGCGTACAGCTTGGGCTGGCCGAAGTCGTTCTCGTCCGGGCGGGGGCCGTTCAAGAGCCCCGCGTTGAAGCCCACCGCGTACGGCCAGATGCCGGGGCACACGTTGCAGGCGCCCAGCGTGTGGCGCTCGTCCACGGTGGTGTTGTTCTCCGAGCCCTGCCCCGGGGGCGGCTTGCCCGCGCCGTAGACGTGCTGGTCCTGCTTGGACTGGAGTTCGTCGGACATCACCCACGCGTCCGTCGCGGCGCCGGGGACCACGGTGCCGTCCGGGCAGGTGATCACCACCGCGCGCCCGTGGTCGTGCGCCCACGAGTTGCGGCCGGAGATGGTCTCGTACGTGGAGGAGTCCATCGAGGAGGCGCTGCCGTAGCGCTTGAAGCCGGGGTTGTGCGCCGCGGCGCCCGAGCCGAAGCCCGCGCTGCCGGACGCCCGGTTGTGCACCCACGTCCAGCCCAGGCTGCCCATGGTGGCGTTCAGGTTGGCGGTGCTCTGCCCGCCGGCGAGCGCCACCGCGCCGGAGCTGTCCGGCACGCCGCCGGTGCGCATCTGCTCCTCGAACTGACTGTAGGAGGTACCGGAGGACGCGCCGCCCGACACCTCCGACAGCGACTTGTTGGCGCCCGCGGGCGGGGCATCCAGCTCGCTGTTGATCTCCCGGGCGATGCGCTTCGAGAGCTCCTGCCGCGCCAGGTGCGTGCCCACCAGCGTGTTGTACATGGCCAGCTCCGAGCGGAACATGTCGCCCGCACGCCCCTGCAACTGCGCCACCTGCGTGGCCGCCGCCTGGTCCAGGCCGGAAAAGACGGTGTCCGGCATGGCACACGGGGACGCCTGCCGCGCGGCGTAATGCTGGCTGCCGTAGCTGATCATCGACTGCGTGCCCGCCATGGCCACCATGTGGGCAATCTGGGCGCGGTTCATCACCGCGATGGCGTTGAACGTGCGCGCCGTGGACACCGCCTGGCTGTAGGCCGCCGCGTCCGCCGCCATCTGGATTTCGACGCGCTCCTTGGCGCGCATGCCGAAGCCCAGCGTGCCCAGCACCATCAACGTCAGGAGCAGCAGCGTCAGCGAGAACAGCACCAGCGCCTGGCCGCGTCCGTGCCTCAGAAGCCGTGCAGGCTGCATCCGGCACCTCCCTGGAAGTTCGCCGCCTTCACTGGCGTCATCATCCGCATGGCCGCGTGCACCTGGATGGGGAACAGGTAGTGCCCCTGCGCGTTCCAGCGCACCATCCGGTCCCCCAGGTCCCCGCCGGGCCAGTCATCCGGCCCCAGCTCCACGTCCGTGTCCGCCCACCAGTCGGACTTCTTCTGCGCCGGGTTGAGCGGGTTCGCGTCCGTGTAGTTCTTGAGGTGGAACTGGGCCAGGAACATGCGGCTCATCACCCAGTCCGCGAACGGGATGCGCATGTAGTACCAGGCCACCATGCGGATCTCGAGCGTGCGCTGGCGCATCAGCGCCGCGTCGTCCGTGGGCACGTCGAACAGCAGGTCCTCGTCCCCCAGGCCGCGCACCCAACCGACGTTCGGGGACTCGCGGACGATTTCGACCATGGGCCCCTCGGTGAAGAGCGTCCCCTTCGAGCCGCGCACGCGCAGGTAGTTGCGCTTGCGCTCGTCAAAGGCGTTGGCCAGCTGCGCGGGCGTGCGCGTGTGCTCCACCGTGGGCAGCATCGTCACCAGCGCCGCGTGTGTCATCGCCTCGCAGCTGGCGTGGTTGAGGCTGCCCGCGCGCACCGCGCGGTACACCGCCACCTGCGCCAGGATGCGGCCCTGCAGCAGCATGAAGAGCTGCAGCGTGCCCAGCACCATGAACACCACCAGCGGCATGCACAGCGCCGCTTCAACCGCGGCCTGACCGGATTCGCGCTGCCGACGTGGGGGGTGGGGAAGGGCCATGGGGGGAGGCTGCCTTCCTCCTAGATTCTCGATGATTGGGGAATCGGTCAAATGGCCGGAACACCATTAGAACCGATTCCATACTATCAGGATGGTTTGGCTCAGCGGTTGAGGGTGAACCCGCAGGCCGCGTCCAGCGCCACCTTCGCCCCCGCGAGCGCCTGGAGCAGGCGCTCGTAGTGATTGCGCTCCGCGTCAACCTGGGCCTCCACCGCCTCCGGTGACAGGCCCTGGTGGGAGAGGGAGAGGCGCAGACGGGCGGCGGCCGCGTCGCGCTCGGCCTCGATGGCGGCCCGGGCCTTCTTCGCGGACCGGCCGAGCTCCGCCTCGGCGGCGGCCTGGGCCACGGGCAGCGCGGCGTCCACGAAGGCGCCGAAGCCCGGGAAGGCCTGGTGGACCTCATCCCCCTTCAGCGCCTTGCCCTCGGATTCCAAAGCGGCGAGTACGGAACCGTCCGCCACGGGCCCCTCCGGGCCCTCCACCACGGCGACGGGCAGGAGGGTGCGCGCGAGGAAGCGGGCCAGCTGGCGGCTGGGCACGCGGGCACCGGGCGAGGTGTCCTGGGGCTCCGGCAGCTGGACGTGGAAGAGCAGCTCCAGGCCGCGCGCGGGCTTCTTCACGCCGCGCTTCTCGATGTGGCGGAAGCCGCTGCGGCCATAGGGGCCGTCCTTGAGGAAGCCGAACAGCGCCTCCACCAACGGGTGGCCGGTGGCGAAGTACTCCAGCTCCTCCGCCTCCACGGCGGTGTCGCGCCAGAAGGTGCCCAGCACGGTGCGGTCCTGCATCACGTCGATGCCGGGCAGCCCCTCGACGTTGAGCGCGTGGCCGAACTGGAAGGCCACCTGGAAGGCCTCCACCTGTTCGTCGGTGTCCACGCCAATGCCCACGCGGCGCGCCAGCTCCGTGACGGTCTCCTCCAGGCGCTCGTCCAGGTCGCGCGCCACGCTCCACAGCCCGTCCTCCAGCGGCGGAGCCTCCTCGTCGGAGTCTTCCTCCGGCTCCTCGCCCATGCGCTCCTGCGCGCGCGCCACCAGCCGGGCCACGGCGGGCTTGTCGAAGCTGCGCACGTCCAGCAGCGGGTCGTACGCGCGCTTCACCTGCTCACGCGCCACCTCCACGCGGGCCTTCAGCTCCGCGGCGTACTCCACGCGCGCCTCGCGGGGCAGCAGGGCCAGGTCCGCGATGCGGTCCTCCACCTCCTCCAGCACCGCATCCAGGCCGCCCACCGTCTCACCGAAGACGCCCACGGCGTCCGCCAGCAGCATCAGCACGTCCGACGCGAGCGTGCCCGCGGGGTCGAAGACGTGGATCTCCACCGGGTGAGCCTGCCCGATGCGGTCCAGGCGGCCGATGCGCTGCTCCACCGTGGAGGGGCTCCACGGCAGGTCGTAGTGGACCAGGTGGTGCGCGAACTGGAAGTTGCGGCCCTCGCCGCCCACCTCCGTGCACAGGAGCACCCGGGGGCCTTCCGGGTCGCGGAAGCGCGCCACCTGCCGGTCGCGCTCCACGAGCGGCAGGTCGCCGTGGTAGCCCAGCGCCTCCACGCCCTCGCGCGACAGCTCCGACTGGAGCGAGTCCAGCGTGTCGCGGCTCTCCGTGAACACGAGCACCTTCGCGCGCGGCTCCGCCTTCCAGATGCCGCGCAGCACGCCCACGAACGCGAGGAGCTTCGCGTCCCGGCCGGTCAGCTTGAGGTCCGCGCCCTTCAGCGCCGGGTTGGACTTCACCGCGCCCGTGAACGCCGCGGGGCTGGACTCCAGACGGCGCAGCACGTTGGCCAGCGGCGCGCCGCGCAGCGTGCCCTTCGCCAGCGTGGCGAGCGCCGTGTCGCGCGCCGTCAGCTCCTCCGGCGTGAGCTGCACCGGGTGCCGGTGGAGCCTGCGCGTGGAGAAGCCGCCCACCACCGCGCGCCGGTTGCGCACCAGCCGGTCCGACAGGCTGTACGTCTCCGCCAGGTGCGCGAGCAGCGCCTCCTTCTCCTTCAACGTCTGGAGCCGCGCGTCCTCCGGGAAGCGCTTGGCCAGCGCGGCCACGGAGGCCTTCGCGTCCTTGCCTTCCATGAGCGCGCGCACCGCGGTGGACAGCTCCTCCTGGCGCTGGAGCCGCGCCTCGAAGCCCTTCACGGACGGCGCGGTCGCCGCGTCAATGAGGGTGAGCAGGCCGTGGTACTCCGCCGGATCCAGCTGCATGGGCGTGGCGGTGAGCAGGAGCAGGCCCCACGAGTTCGCGGCCAGCCCCTTCGCGGCGGCGAAGGCCTTCTCGCCCTTGAGGTGGTGCGCCTCGTCGATGATGACCAGGTCCCAGAAGGCGTCCTCGGCGGCCACCTCCTCGCGGTGCTCGCGGGTGCGGCTGAGCAGCTCCAGGCTGGTCACCACCAGCGGGAAGCGCGCCCACGGAGAGACGTCCGGCGCTTCCTTCAGCGACTGCTCGTAGCGGTCCGAGTCCATCAGCGTGAAGAGCTGGTTGAACTTGTGGAACAGCTCCACCAGCCACTGCACGGTGAGGTGGCTGGGCGCCACCACCAGGCACCGCCGCGCCAGGCCCACCAGCCGCAGCGCGCTGAACACCATGCCCGCTTCAATCGTCTTGCCCAGGCCCACTTCATCCGCCAGCACGAAGCGCGGCCGGCGCGCGGACAGCACGCGCTGCACCACGCCCACCTGGTGAGGCTTCACCATCACCCGGCTGGCCAGCAGCGCGCCCAGCGCGTCACCCCGGCGCTCGTCGTCCAGCACCAGCGCCTGCTTGCGCAGCATGAACGCCTTCGCGTCCCCCACCCGCCCGTCGCGCAGCGTGGACAGCAGGTCGGAGCGCGGCGCCAGCGCGCGGACTTCGGACTCCGGCAGCTCGTCCTCCTCGCCCGTGTCCTCGAAGCGCACCACGTAGCGGCGCAGCCCGCGCGCGCCCGGCTCCTCGCCCAGGATGGTGGCCTTGCGTCCCTTCGGCGTCTGGATGGGCTCACCTTTGGGCAACTGGTAGGGCACCAGCGCACCGCCGCGCGTGGACACCAGCACCGGCTCGTCCTCGCGGGACGGGAAGGCGATGAGGGCCTTGGCCCCCTGCTCCTGCAGCGACACCAGATGCCCCACACCCCATTCGGGCTGCGGGAGGTAGCGGACCTTCAGACCTTCGACGAGAGACGCCATATGCCGTGCAACACCTGGGTGACGAGGAGGGGGCGCTGAATAACGTCCCGGCGCCCGGAAGGCCATTTCGCAGGCACCTCCACCCCGTCCAACCCCTTGATTCCAGGCCCGAGTTCCCTGAAAAGCGCCAGGCACCGTCCACCATCCGACAGCCCCGCCGCGTCCTGCCCGCCAGAAATTTCCCATCCCCACGGGTAGGGTCCTTGATTTCATGACAAACAGGTAAAAACAGGGTTATAGGATACCCTGCCCGACAGTGCGATGTCGCTCACCCCACCTTTTCGGTGATGTTGAGCGTCCTTCTGCACAGAAGCGCTCGGTGCCGTCGGGGGGGAGTGCCACATGCTGCGACGTTGGACCTTCGCTCAGCGGGTCGGGGCAGGTCTGTCCGTATGCCTTCTGGCCGGACTCATCCTGCTTGCCACCCTTGTGTTCACGGCCCACACGCTGACGGTGGACGACGGGGCCGTCCTCCATCACGCCTCCGACATCCTCTCCGGCCTGCTGGGCCTGGGCGCCCTGGTCGCGCTGGTGATGGTGCTGCGCAACGCGCTGGGCCCCATGCACGCGGAAGCCGTGCAGAGTGAGCAGCGGTTGCACCTGTTCATGGATGGCGTGAGCGACTACGCGCTGTGCTTCCTGGAGCCGGATGGCACGGTGTCCTGCTGGAGCACGGGCGCGGAGCGGCTCACCGGGTGGACGTCCTCCGACATCGTGGGCCAGCGCGTGGAGGTGCTGCACGTGCCGGACGCGGTGTCGCACGGGCTGCCCGCCTCCCACCGCGAGCGGGCCTCGCGCGAGCGGCGCCTGCAGTCGGAGGGCTGGCGGATGCGCAAGGACGGCTCGCGCTTCTGGGCGGAAACGCTGCTCACCGCGCTCTACGCGGAGGGCGGCACGCTGCAGGGCTTCGCGGAGGTGACGCGCGACATCACCGAGCGCAAGCGCACCGAGCGCATGCAGGCGCTGCTCGCGGAGGCTGGACGCGTGCTGCAGCCGCAGGCCGGCGCCAAGGAGCTGGGAAACGCGCTCACCCGCCTGTGCGTGCCGGAAGTCGCGGACGCGTGCGTGCTCTACCTGCCGGACAGCCAGAGCGGCGTGCGCCCCGGCGCGGTGGCGTGCGCGGACGCGGCCACCCAGGCGCGGCTGTGGGAGCCGCTGATGCGCAGGCCCTCGCTGGACGAGCCCGGCCCCGCGCGCGTCATGCACACCGGCCGCGCCGAGCGCTTCGCGGAGGTGGACCCCGACCGGCTGCCCTCCTCCGTCAGCGACAGCACCTGCGCGGAGCTGTGGCGCGCGCTGGGCGTGCGCTCCGCGCTGAGCGTGCCGCTCGTCGTGGACAACCGGGTGCTGGGCACGCTGTGCCTCTTGTCCACCCGGCCGCACCGCCACTACGGCGCGGTGGACCAGGCCTTCCTGGAGGAGCTGTCCGCGCGGGCCGCGCTGGCGCTGGACAACGCCCGCCTGCTGGCGGCGACGCAGAACGCGCTGGAGCTCATTGGAGTGGCGGCGCACGACCTGGGCACCCCGCTCAGCTCGCTGCAGCTGCGCCTGCGCCGCGTGCGCCTGCAGTGCGCGCCCGCGCACGCGGAGGACCCGCGCCTGCGCGAGGGGCTGCTGCTGGCCGAGGACGAGACGAAGCGGCTGGGGCAGCTGGTGCACAACCTGCTGGACCTGTCGCGCCTGTCCGGCGGCCGGCTGGTGCTGGAGTCCCGGCCCATGGACCTGGCGGAGCTGGCGCACGAGGTGGCCGCCCGCCACGAGGACCAGGCCGCCGCCGCCGGCTGCGCCCTCACCGTCCACGCCCGGAACGCGGCCCGCGGCCGCTGGGACCGCCAGCGCCTGGACCGAGTCCTCACCAACCTGGTCAGCAACGCCCTCAAGTTCGGCCGGGGTCAGCCGGTGGAGGTGCATGTGAACGTGGATGAGGACTCACACCGGATCCAGATGTCGGTGCGGGACCACGGCGCCGGCATCCCCGCGGAGGCCCAGCAGCGCCTGTTCACCCGCTTCGAGCGGGTCACGACGGACAGCCGCGCGCCGGGCTTCGGCCTGGGCCTCTACATCGTCCGACAGCTCGTCGAAGCCCACGGCGGCACCATCCGCGTCCACTCGCGGCTCGGTGAGGGCTCGGAGTTCACTGTCGAACTCCCGTTCACTCCGGAAGCACAGGAGGGAGTGGGAAACACGATTCGAGTTTGACCCTCCCGGGTGGGTTGCGCCCCAGAGGCCCTTCTCATCCAGTCACGAACAGTCCGAGTTCGACTCTGACTAGAATTATTCTCAGAAGTTGAATCGCTCTGTTGATTATGGATATTCTCCGTGTGGCTAGAACTGCTCGTTTCCGGCAAAAGCCGGATTTGAGAGTGACCCGCCGCCAGCGTCCCCCCGACGCAAGGGCACCCGGGTCCACTGGCCGCGACGCTGCTCCGGCAGCCGTCCGCACATACGCGTTCGGAGGAGTCCCCTCATGGCTGGAACTGTCACGATTCGGGAGCGGTGTTCTCGCACTTCCCCCCGCCTGTTCACGGCGGGCCGCGCGAGCCTGCTGGCGACCCTCGCCAGCCTGACGGTGGCGTGCGGTGGTCCGGAGTCCACGGAGCTGGAGTCCTCCGCCGTCGTGGAGCCCAATGTCGAGCCGCAGCTCGCGGTCCAGGGCCAGGACCTGTCGCTGGGCGACATCCTGGGTGGCGGAAACCGCGAGCCGCCCGTGGGCCTGGCGCTGGAGGTGGACAACGGCAAGGGCGTGCCCATCAAGGTGAAGGCCGGGCAGACCTTCTGGGTGGACCAGATTGACCTGCGCGCCTCCATCACCGCGTCGAAGGACGAGGGCGTGGACGGCCTGCGTCAGAACAGCGACTTCCTGGCCATCGGGTGGTCGGGTGTGCGCATGGCGGACCAGGAGTTCGTGGGCCTGTCGAACCCGGACGGCACCTTCACCCGCCGCCGCTTCTACCGTGACGCCGCGTGGATGAAGGCGACCAGCCTCTTCACGGTGGAGCCGGTGGACGCGCGCGGCGTGCTGACGGGCGCCCCGGTGCTCCTGAACATCGGCAGCGACGACACCCGCCGCACGGAGCGTGACGACTTCTTCATCCGCCGCATGCGCGCCATCCAGTGGACGCGCGACTGCCGCTCGCTCACGGACTGCAACGGCGCCACGGCCTATGAGGAAGAGGCCCTGGTGGAGCTGCGCAACGCGTACAACCACGCGAAGAAGCAGACCCTCACCTTCAACTCCCGCACGGCGGGTCTGCGCCTGCGCTGGAGCCTGCGCCCGTTCGCCCCCTACTACATCCCCGTCACGCAGGTGTCCCAGCCGGAGTTCAGCTACGGGTTTGGCATCGACATCAAGGCCCTGACGGCGCCCCGCAAGGACGGCACGTATGCCCCCGGGTCGCAGGTCACCTTCCAGATGACCCTGAAGGACGGCAAGGGCAAGCGCCTGCACAAGGCCGGGAGCCTTCCAACCTACAATGAGGTCGCACCTCCGGGCGCTCCCGGCAGCCCGGCGGGGATCCAGTACTATCAGGCGTTCTTCAACCCCACGACGACCTACTATCGCCGCAAGCACCAGGAACGGATGATGATGACCCAGCTCATCGGGCCGGCGCAGGACATCCAGCCCATCCGGACCATCGTCGACCTGGAGGCCTTCCTGGATGACTCGCAGGACGTGCAGACCATCGCCACCCCGGCGCGCGACGGCGTCTATGCGCAGTTCATGACCTTCCCCCCCTCCAACAAGCTGTTCGGCGGCGCCTTCTTCCCCAATGACGGCCGCTGGGACGCGCCCGTGAGCGACACCTGGACCTACACCCTGCCCGCGGACGTGAAGCCCGGCACCTACCTGGTGACCGCCAAGGCGCGCCGCAATTACCTGGGTGAGGACGTGCCGGCGTCGCGCACCATCGAAATCCAGGTGGGGACGAAGACGCACACCAGCGCGGCCCTGACCACGGGTCCGTGCAACACCTGCCACAGCAAGGGCGGCGAGCTGGGTGAAGTCCTGCATGCGAACGACAACCGCGCCGCGTGCGCGTCGTGCCATGCTCCGCTGGGCTTCGAACTGGAAGGCCCCATCTTCGTGCGCACGCACTTCATCCACTCGCGCTCCAACCGCTTCGACGCGCCCCTGGAGAAGTGCTCGTCCTGCCACCTGAAGCAGGAGACCACTCAGCGCACCAGCAAGGCCGCCTGCCTGTCGTGCCACAAGAGCTACCCTGAGAGCCACGTGGAGAAGTTCGGCCCCATCGAGAGCATGTACGTCGGCGGGGGCCGCGAGTCGTTCCAGCAGTGCACCGGCAGTTGTCACAAGACACACCCCGGCGCCGGCTTCTAGCCGCCGCCGGTTCGCACGGAGGTCCTCATGGCGCACGTGAAGATGCAGACGGCTCGTTCCACCCTCACGGATCCGGTCGCCGTCGCCGAGGACCTCCTGGGCCAGTTGCACGGCCCGCCGCCGAAGCTGGTGACGCTGTTCGCGGCCCGCCAGCGCGACCAGCGCGCGCTCAACCGCGCGGTGCGTGAGCGGCTGCCCAAGGACACCCGGCTGGTGGGCGCCACCACCGCCGGGGAGCTGGACAACAACGGCATCCACGAGAACAGCGTGGTGATGGGCGCGCTCTCCGGCGACTTCGAGGTGGGCCTGGGTTTGGGAAGCGGCCTCACCGGGGACGCCATCGCCGCGGGCGCGCAGGCCATCAAGCGCGCGTGCGAGGAGCTGGGCGTGCGCCAGCAGGACCTGGACGCGCGCCGGTACGTGGGCCTCGTGATTGACGACGGCTTCCGTTACAAGAAGGAAGAGCTGCTGCTGGGCATCCTGGAGAAGAACCAGACCCTGGTGCTCGTGGGCGGCGGCGCCAGCGATTCAGAGACGGACCCCGCGCGCCAGTCCGCCCTCATCCACGTGGACGGAGAGGTCGCCGGCGACGGTGTGCTGGTGGCCCTGTTCAAGACGAACGCGCCCTGGGCCGCGCTGCGCTCGCACTGGTACGTGCCCACCGGCGAGCGCATGACCATCACCAAGGTGGATGAGACGCACACGCGCGCCCTGGAGATCGACGGTCAGCCCGCCGCCCGGCGCTACGCGGACATCCTGGGCGTGGAGAACATCGCGGACCTGGAGTTCGGCCGGCCGGGTGGCTTCGCGCTGCGCCCCACCGCGCTCAAGGTGGGCCGCGAGTACTTCATCCGCGCCGCGTGGCGCCCCCTGGAAGATGGCTCCATCCTGTTCGCCAACCTCCTGGAGGAGGGCAGTGAGCTGGACCTGATGAAGGCCGGCGACCTGGCGGGCATGACGCGGGACTTCTTCCAGGAGGAACTGCCCAGGCGGGTACAGAACCCCCAGGCCGCCCTCCTGTTCCACTGCAGCGGACGCCTGTGGTACGCGCAGGCCCAGGGCATGTTGCCAAAGCTCTCCGAGGCCATGAAGCTTGCACCGTCCGCTGCTGGGATGAACGTGCAATTCGAGATCTACTCGGGCTTCCACATCAACACCACGCTGACCGTGCTCGCGTTCGGCTCCAACTAAACAGACCATGGCCCACCACCCGTTCGACGTGGCCCAAGCCGAAGCGCCCCTCGGTTACACCCTGTCGCTGCTCCTGGTGGGCAGCGAGCGTGAGACGCGCGCCATGCGCGACGCGTTGGAGAAGGAGGACATCCTCTCCATGCTCACGCTGGAACCCGTCGGCACACGGGAAGCCCTGGAGCAGGCGCTGGAGCGCCCCTGGGCCCTGGTGCTGGTGGGCTCCGAGCTGCCGGGCATGAGCTGGGAGGACGTCCAGGCCGCGTGGGTGAAGCGCGGCCGGGAGACGGCCTTCGTGGTGAGCGCGCCCACCTGGAGCGCGGACACGCTGTCCGCCGCCATGCGCGCCGGCGCGCGCGACTACGTCAGCGAGGACCGCTACGGCCACCTGCCCTTCGTGGTGGCGCGCGAGCTGCGCCTGCACGCCGAGCGCGCCCAGCACCAGATGACGGGCGTGGAGCTCAAGCGCACCAACTACCTGCTCAGCAACATCATCGACGCGCTGCCCTTCGTGCTGTTCGTGAAGGACGCGGAGACGCGCCGGCTGGTGGTGGTGAACAAGACGTTCGCGGACGCGTTCCGGGTCACCAAGGAGTGGTTGCTGGGGAAGCTGGACCACGACTACTTCCCCAAGGAGCAGGCGGAGTCGTTCATCGCCATCGACACGGAGATCCTCGAGACGCGCAAGATGAAGACGTTCGAGGAGGTGGCCCGCGCGGACGGCGTGGACCGCATCTTCGCCACGCGCAAGATTCCGCTGCTGGACGACCAGAACGTCCCGCGCTTCGTGATGGGCGTCACGGAGGACATCTCCGACCGCAAGCAGAACGAGGAGGCCCTGCGCGCCTCCAGGGATGAGCTGGAGGCCGCCAACAAGCAGCTGGCCGCCAGCCTGGAGGAGATCAAGAAGACGCGCGCGGTGTCCGCCCGCTCCCTGGCGAGCTACCAGCAGCGCGCGCTCCAGATGGAGATCATCCGCCAGCAGAACGAGGACCTGGACCGGCTGGCCCAGGAGCTCTCCGTGGCCAAGCGCAACGAAGAAGAGCGCGCCCGCGAGGCGGAAGGGGCCGTGCGCCTCAAGAGCGAGTTCCTGGCGAACTTCAGCCACGAAATCCGCACGCCGCTCAACGGCATCATCGGCTACTGCGACCTGCTGATGCGCGAGGAGGGCAGCCGCCTGACGCCGCACGGCCGGCGCGACCTCAACGTGGTGAAGACGAACGCCAAGACGCTGCTGGCGCTCATCAACGACATCCTGGACCTGTCCAAGATTGAAGCGGGCCGCGTGGAGGTCGTCACCGAGCCGGTGGACGTGCAGGAGCTGGCCGACGAGTGCATGGCCACCGTGAAGGAGTACCTGAAGGGCAAGGACGTGGCCCTCACGGTGAACGTGGACAACGACGCGAAGGAGATCCGCACCGACGCGCTGAAGCTGCGGCAGATCATGCTCAACCTGTTGAGCAACGCGGCCAAGTTCACGGACACGGGCGAGGTGGCGCTCACGGTGGTGCCCGCGGGCGGCGGCGAGCTCTTGATGACGGTGGAGGACACCGGCGTGGGCATCCCGTCGGATCAGCTCGCCTTCATCTTCGAGAAGTTCCGCCAGGTGGACGGCACCACCACGCGCAAGGTGGGCGGCACGGGGCTGGGGCTCGCCATCGTGCGCGAGCTCACCCGCGTGCTGGGCGGCACGGTGGACGTGAAGAGCACCCTGGGCCGCGGCTCCACCTTCACGGTGCGGCTGCCGGACGTGCTGGCGACCACGGTGGGCGCGGACAGCCCGCACGCCACGGAGCGCCTGGTGCCCTTCCACGACGTGGCCCAGAAGCTCGCGCCCATGGCGCGGCCGGGCAGCACGGTGATGGTGGTGGATGACGACGTGCTCATCCAGCAGCTCGTCACCGGCCAGTTGGAGCCCGCGGGCTTCAGGGTGGTGACGGCGAATGACGGCATCGCCGCGCTGAAGCTGGCCCGCGAGGTGAAGCCGCAGGCCATCCTGCTGGACATCCACCTGCCGCGCATGGACGGCTGGTCCGTGCTGAGCCAGCTGAAGAGCGACCCGGCGCTGGCGGCCATCCCGGTCATCCTGGTGTCGGTGGAGGAGCAGCGCGCCCGCGGCTTCAGCCTGGGGGCGTGCGAGTACCTGGTGAAGCCGGTGGAGCCGGAGCGCCTGGTGGACGTGGTGCAGAAGAGCCTGGCCTCCGCGGGCGCTTCCGCCGCCACGGGCGACGTGCTGGTGGTGGACGACGACGCCGCCACGCGCGAGCTGGTCAGCCGCAACCTGCGCCGCGCGGGCTTCTCCACCAACGAGGCGCGCAACGGCGAGGACGCGCTGCTCAAGGCGCGCGTGTCGCCGCCGTCGCTGGTGGTGCTGGACCTGATGATGCCGAACCTGGACGGCTTCGAGGTGCTGCGCCGGCTGCGCGCGGAGAAGCTGTCCGTGCCGGTGGTGGTGCTCACCGGAAAGACGCTGTCCAACGAAGAAGAGACGCTCTTGCGCGACGGCTTCGCGGGCTTCGTGCGCAAGGGCGGCCACGCGCTGGAGGACGTCATCGCGCAGGCCAAGGGCCTCTTGATGTCCCAGCGGGCGGCGTCCGCGGGGAAGCTGCCTCGCGTGCTGTACGTGGAGGACAGCGAGCAGAACCGCGACATCGTCCGCAGATACCTTGGCGGACTGTATGACCTCATCGAGGCGGAGGACGGCGAGCAGGGGCTGGAGCGGGCCCGCAACGACGCGCCGGACCTCATCCTCATGGACCTGTCCCTGCCGCGGCTCGACGGTTGGGAAGTCACCCGCAGGCTCCGCGCGTTGCCGGATGGGCAGAACGTGCCCGTCATCGCCGTCACGGCGCACGCGGGTCGCGAATACCAGGACAAGGCTCAGGCGGCCGGTTGCACGGCCTATATGACCAAGCCCCTGGACCGCGATCAGCTCATCGAGACGATTCGTCAGTACCTAGGGAGAAGCCATGGCTGAAGCAAAACCGCGCGTCCTTGTCGTGGACGACGATCCGGACCTGCTCGACCTCGTGCAGCGCTCGCTGAGCGCGTACGGGTTCGATGTGCAGACCCACACGTCCGCGTTGGGCGTGTCCAACATCGTGCGCGCCTCCGAGCCGGACTTCGTGCTCATCGACGTCAACTTCCCCGCCCTCAAGGGGGACAAGGTGGTGGGCCTGGCGCGCCAGTACGCGCCCCCCGGCACCCGCTTCATCCTCTACTCCGCCTCGGATGAGGCCAAGCTGCGCTCGCTGGCCATCGCCTCCGGCGCGGACGGCTACATCTCCAAGAGCGTCCAAGGCGCGGAGTTGGCGCAGAAGCTCAACGCCATGCGCCTCAAGCCTCGCCCGGCGTCGCCCAACCGGAATCCCTCACCGGTTGAGAGCTGACCCACCCCCTGGGTGAGCCCGGACCCTCGGGCCACCCCGTACTCCGGACGGATGGGAATCTCAAAAATCGATAACCAGCAAGCCCTGTATGACTTGAAGTTCACCAAAAGGGCTGTAAGGTAGTCGCTTCTAGAGATTTACGCGCTCACTGTTCCTCCCGACTGGGGCGCGCCTTACCCACCAGGAACTGCCTGCGTCCCCCCGGAGGCACCTTGCATACGTCGACCGATTACAGCCACGCCGAAAAGCTGAAGCAGGAGCTGACTCAACCCCTGTTCAACGTGATGTTGAAGAAGTGGGTGGGCAAGGGCGAGCTGGACTACGAGCGCTACCTGCACACGGACACCCTGCTGTCGCTGCAGTCGCCGGAAGGCGAGCTGGTCTCCCATGACGAGCTGATGTTCCAGATCGTCCACCAGTCTCAGGAGCTGTACCTGAAGCTGGCGTCGCGGGAGATGGTGGAGGTCGTGGCGGAGATGGACCGCGACGCGCTGTGGGCGGTGGTGGCCCGGCTGGCGCGGGTGCAGAAGATCATCGCCGGCATCAGCGCGGAGATGGCCATCCTGGAGACGATGACCCCGGCCGAGTACCAGGTCATCCGCCGCAGCCTGGGCAACGGCAGCGGCCAGGAGTCGCCGGGCTACAACACCCTGCGCCTCGCGGCGGACGGGCTGGAGTCCGCCATGGAGCGCATGCTGGCGCGTCGCGGGCTGACGCTGTTCCAGGTCTATTCGGCTGGGGGGCCGAAGGACCTGCAGCACGTCTGCGAGCAGCTGGTGACGGTGGATGAGAGCTTCCAGGGATGGCTGTACGCGCACTACCAGTTGGTGCGCCGGACGATTGGCATCGACCGCACGGTGAAGGCGCTGGACGGGCTGCCTTCGCAGGTGCTGCAGGCGCGGATGACGCTGCCGCTGTTCCGCGCGCTGTGGGACGTGCGCGTGGAGCTGACCGCGGGCTGGAAGCGCGAGGGTGGCTACACGCCGGGTGAGTCGCGCTCCGGCGGCGGCTGCCCGATGGCCGCTATCAACGCGATGCAGGACACGGCGGTGCACGCGCCGGTGGCCCAGGCGCAGGCGGCGCACGCGCATGTGGCGGCGTACGCGCAGCATGCCTCGGCGGCGCATGTGCATCACCCCGCGACGGCGCACGCGGCCCCGGCCCATGCGCATGAGGCGCGCACCGGCGGCGGCTGCCCGATGAGCGCGCAGCACGCTCCGGCCCACGCCTCCGCGGTCCACGCTCCGGCGGCCCACGCGTCCACGGTCCACGCGCACTCCGCCACGGCGCACGCTCAGCACGCCTCGGTGGCGCACGTGCCCGCGGCCCACGCTCAGCACGCCTCGGTGGCTCACGCCGTCATGGCGCATGCCGCGGAGGCCCACGCGGCCACGGCGCACGCGGCTCCGGCCCACGCGCACGAGGCGCGCACTGGCGGCGGCTGCCCGATGCACGCTCAGCACGCGCCGGTGGCCCATGCTCCGGCCGCCCACGCCCAGCCGGCTCCGGCTTCACATGCTCCGCATGCGGTGGCCCATGCTCCGGCCGCCCACGCCCAGCCGGCTCCGGCTTCACACGCTCCGCACGCGGTGGCCCATGCTCCGGCCGCCCACGCCCAGCCGGCTCCGGCTTCACACGCTCCGCACGCGGCGGCCCATGCTCCGGCCGCCCACGCCCAGCCGGCTCCGGCTTCACACGCTCCGCACGCGGCGGCCCATGCTCCGCACGCACCGGTGGCCCACGCTCCGCACGCGCCGGCTCCCCATGCGGCGGCGGCTCCCGCGCCGGTGGCGCACGGGCCGCATGCGGCGGTGCCTCACGCTCCGACCCCTCACGCGCATTCGCATGCCGCGCATGTGTCGGCGTACGCCCACGCCCAGGAGCTGCGGAGCCAGTCGTGACCGTGGCGGCACTCCCGGGCGCCCTGCGCGCGGAGTACCCGCTGCTCCAGACCTGCACGTACCTCAACAGCAACTCCACCGGGGCCCTGCCCCGGGCCGTGGAGGGCGTGCTGGCGCAGTACTGGAACACGATGCGCGCGTGGCGCGATGACACCTGGGACTCCTGGCTGTCCCAGATGCAGGCGTACGCGGACGGCGTGGCGGAGCTCATCGGCGCGCCCGCCGGCTCCGTCGCGCTGGACACCAACCTGAGCGCGCACCTGTCGCGCCTGGCCTCGTGCCTGGAGTTCACCGGAGAGCGCCGCCGCGTCGTCATCACCGACCTGGAGTTCCCCACCGTGCCCTTCATCTGGAAGGGCTTCGCGCGCTACGGGGCGGAGCTGGTCGTCGTCCCGTCGAAGGACGGCCGCGTGGACGAAGCCGCGCTGGAGGCGGCCATCGACGAGCGCACGCTCATCGTCTGCGTCGCGCACGGGGCCTTCGCCACCGGCGCCGTGCTGGACGTCGCGCGCATCGCCAGGGCGGCGCACGCGGCCGGAGCGCTCATCGCCACGGACGCGTACCAGACCGTGGGCACCGTCCCCGTGGACGTGCGCCAGCTGGACGTGGACTTCCTCATGGGCGGCGCGCACAAGTGGCTGGGCGGATCCGAGGCCGCCTTCCTGTACGTGCGCCCGGGGCTCCTGCCCACGCTCCGGCCCGCGGTCACTGGCTGGCTGGCCGGCGCGTCACCGCTCGGCTTCCAGCAGACGACGGACTACGCGCCGGACGCGCGCCGGATGATGGGCGGCACGCCCGCGCCGCTGATGGTGCTGCTGTCCCGGCCCGGCCTGGAGCTGCTCAAGGGCGTGGGCATCCACACCGTGCGCGAGCACTCGCTGAAGCTCACCGGCCGGCTGATGGCCCGCGCGGACGAGGCAGGCCTGCGCGTGGTGACACCCCGGGAGCCGCATCAGCGCGGCGGCGTGGTGGCGCTGAGCTTCCCCGGCGACGTCCAGGTGACGGCGCGGCTGGTGGCGCGCGGCTTCATCTGCAGCCACCGGGGCTTCCTGCGCGCCGCGCCACACTTCTACAACACGCTCGAGGAAGTGGACGCCTTCATGGACGCGCTCATCGAAGAGCAGCACAATGAAGCCGCATGAGCAGCCAGATGCCTCCCTTCACGCGTGAGGCGCCGTCGCCTCGCGCCCTCCTGCACCTGCTGTTCAACGGCGCCCGCGCGATGGACGTCGTGGAGACGGCGCTGAAGCTGGGTCTGCTGGACGCGCTGGAGCCCGGCCCGGTGACGCTGGGCGAGCTGGCCACGAAGTACGACCTGCGGCCCAAGCGGCTCTACAAGTTCCTCGACTGCCTGGAGAGCCTGGGGCTCGTGCAGCGCGAGCAGACCAGCGACGCACTGGAGGCGGCGCGCTACCGCGGCGTGCCCGGCCTGCGCGCGGCGGCGGAGACGGTGCTCGGCGAGGGCTCGCTGGAGCGCGACCGCGAGAAGTACGACTGGAAGGCCCTGCACGGCCGGCTGCCGGAGACGCTGCACGGCCAGCACTCCATGTCCGCCACGTCGTTCGACTGGCCTCCGCGCACGCCCGAACAGGTGGAGGGCTTCGAGGCCAGCATGTCCGCGGGCCTGGGCCCCATCCTGGAGACGTTCCGCGTGCACGCGGGCACCCTATGGCCCTCCGAGGCCCGGCTGCTCGACGTGGGCGGCGGGGACGGCACGCTCGCGGAGCACCTGCTGCGCCAGCACCCGATGCTCTCCGTGGACGTCTACAACCTGCCCGCCACCGAGCCGCTCGTCGCGCGCACGCGCGAGCGCGCGGACCTGTCCGCCAAGCGGCTGGGCTTCGTGGGCGGCGACTTCCTGAAGGAGCCGCTGCCCCGGGGTTACGACGCGCTGTCGTTCGTGCGCGTGCTGCATGACTGGCCCGCGGAGGTGGCGCGGTCGCTGATGCAGGCCGCCTTCGCCGCCCTGCCCTCCGGCGGACGCGTGCTCATCTGCGAGGAGTTCCGCACCCCGGAGCGGCTGGCGGCCCAGTTCTTCTGGTCCTACTTCCTCATCGGCGTGGACACGTGCGTGAGCCGGCTGCGCGAGGTGGAGTTCTACCTGGAGGCGCTCACCGCCGCGGGCTTCGCGGACGCGCACGTGCTGCCCGGCCCCTTCGAGCTGGTAGTGGCCACGAAGCCTTGAGGCCCTAAAGCCGCCTCCCCACCCCGTCAGGGGAGACATGCGAAGCAGGGCGCCCTCCCCGGGGCGTCCTCGCATGCCCCGCGGGCCCTGTCCTACGCTGGACATCCGGCCCCTTCCGGCAGGTCACAACGGGAAGGGCCATGTTCAGACTGTGTCTCAGCCAGACGCGGTAACCAGCCACACGCAGACGGGAGGAGCCTGTATGACAGGTCCCCGGTCACGAACGGGGTTGAATGCGGTAGGGCAGCACCACGGGTGGGAAGAAGCGCGGGAGTCCGAGGCGCAACGTGGTGGCGGTAGACCGGCGGCGCGCACGCATCTGGAGCGCGAGGTGATGGTGCCGGTGGATGACGCCGTCCTCGTCCGGGGACGGCTGGCGGTGCCCTCGGGGGCCCGGGGCGTGGTGGTGCTGGCGCGCGGCAGCGACAGCAGCCTCCAGAGTCCACGGCTCGCGCAGACCGCGCGCCTGTTCCAGGCGATGGGGCTGGGCACCCTGTTGATGGACCTGCTCACCCGCGAGGAGATGGAGGAGCGCAGGACCCGGCAGCTGCGCTTCAACGTGGGCCTCCTGGGCATGCGCATGGCGGGCGCGGCCCGTTGGCTCCGGCGCGAGGGCCCCACCGCGGGCCTGAACGTGGGCTACTTCGGCGCGCACACCGGCGCGGGCGCGGCGCTGTCGGCCGCGGCCTTCCGGCCTGATCAGGTGGAGGCCGTCGTGTCGCGTGGCGGCCGTCCGGACCTGGCAGGCGCGGTGCTGCCCAAGGTGCAGGCCCCCACCCTGCTGCTGGTGGGCGGCGCGGACACGCTGGGCCTGGACATCAACCGCCGGGCCTACGAGGCGCTCCGCGCCGACAAGCGCATGGACATCATCCCGGGCGCCACCCACCACTTCCAGGAGGACTCCGAGCTGGAGCAGGTGGCCGAGCTCGCCGGGGAGTGGTTCCTCCAGCACCTGGGCGACTCTCGGGACGGCGCGGAGGAAGCCGCGCCGCCCTGAGGGAGAGGCCTCAGGCCAGCACGGGGCGCGTCACGCCCAGCTCGCACGCCAGCACCGCGAGCTGGGCGCGGTTCTCCGGCCCCAGCTTGCGGTAGATGCTCGTCAGGTGGGCCTTCACCGTGCGCTCGGTGATGCCCAGGTGCGCGGCGATCTTCAGGTTGTCCGCGCCGGCAGCCACGTAGCCCAGCACCTCGCGCTCGCGCAGGGTCAACCGGGACAGCGCGGAGGCCGGCATCTCGAGGTCGTCCAGGTGCATGGCATTGGCGTGGAGCATGTCCACGGGCAGCAGCCGCTCGCCCCGGGCCACGCGGCCCACGGCCCGCACCACGTCATCGACACCCACGTTCAGCTTGCACAGGTAGCCCGCCGCTCCCGCCTGGAAGCAGCGCTCCACCACGTCCGGCTCCCGGTGTCCGGACAGCACCAGCGCGCGCACCTGCGGATGGAAGTCATGCAGGTACTTCAGCGCGTTCAATCCGTCCTCCGCGCCCTCGCGGCCCACGTGCTCCAACCGCAGGTCCACCACCGCCACGTCCGGCGCGGCCGCGCGCACGTTGGACAGGAACGAGCCTGTTTCCGCGCAACGGGCCACCACCTTCATTCCCGCGCCTTCGAGTAGGGCCACCAGGCTCTCGCGGAACACCTGCTGATCTTCCAGCAGTGCGACGCGGATCTCCCGCCCCGTTGAGTTCAATTCCATGGATGACACCCTCGCCTTCCCATCGATTGGTCATCACCCCCTGGGAAGGGATGTCCACCCTACGCCATCCCGCCGCCCCCTGTGAAACCACTCCCCGCATGAGGGCGGCCGAGGAGAAGGGCAGCGAACGTTTTGTCGTTCGAAACCCGGACGAGGAGTATGCCCAACGTTGTCTCTACGAGAGGAGAGTGCGGGTCTTGCCCGGTAAACATCACTGGGCTACTCCCTCCACATGGCGAACAAGCCCCCACGAGACAGTGAGCTCGAAGCCATCCTGGAGAAGGTCCGACAGGTGCGGAACTTCGACTTCCGCAACTACAAGCGGGCCACGCTGCAGCGGCGCATCGAGCGGCGCATGCAGGCCACGCGCTGCCGGAGCCGGGCTGCCTACCTGTCGCTGTTGGAGCGGGACCCCGCCGAGGTGAGCACGCTCGTCTCCTCCATGCTCATCAAGCTGACGTGCTTCTTCCGGGACCGGGAGGTCTGGCAGGCGCTGGAGCAGTGCGTGGCGGAGCTCGTGCGCCAGCGGCCGGACACGGAGCTGCGCATCTGGAGCGCGGGCTGCGCCACCGGCGAGGAGGCGTACTCGCTGGCCATCATCGCGGCGGAGGCGATGGGGCCGGGCTACCCGGGCGCGGAGCTGAAGGTGTTCGGCACGGACGTGGACGAGGACGCCATCGCCACCGCGCGCCGGGGCATCTATTCGCCGGAGCAGTTGGAGAACGTCTCCCCGGAGCGGCTGGCGCGCTTCTTCATCCGCACCGGCAACAGCTACACGGTGCGCAAGGAGATCCGCCGCGCGGTGGTGTTCGGCGTGAACAACCTGGTGTCGGACGCGCCGGTGTCGCGCATCGACATCATCCTGTGCCGCAACGTCTTCATCTACCTGGACTCGGAGCTGCAGAAGCGGGTGCTGGCGCGCTTCCAGTTCGCGCTGCGCCGCAACGGCCTGATGGTGTTGGGCCGCTCGGAGCTCATCCCCTTCGCGGCCCGGCTCTTCCGGCCCATCGACCTGGCCCGGCGCATCTACCGCAAGGACGGCCAATCGGAGGTGACCAGCACGACGCAGGACCGGCTGCCGCCGGAGCCCTCGTCCCTGCCGCGCATCCTCGAACCCAGCATGGACTTCGAGCGCTCGTTCCTGCGCAACCTCGTGGACTCGCATCCCTGTCCGCACATCGCCACGGACAACGACGGCACGGTGACGCTGTGGAGCCGCGCGGCGGCCCGGATGTGGAACCGCAACGAGGGCGAGATGCTGGGCAAGAAGCTGGCCGCGCTGGGCCTGCCGGGCCTCAGCGGCGACCTGCTCGTCGAACAGAGCCATCGCGTGCGCTCCGGCGCCTCCGAGCGCGAGGTGGACGACGGGATGATGGAGGTCGCCAACGCAGAGCCCCTCGCCCTGCGCATCCAGGTGGTGCCCCTGCGCGAGGCGGCGGGAGGCCGGCAGGGCCTGCTGTACATCGTCCACGACATCTCCCACCTGCGCGACGTGGAGCAGAACCTGCGCGCGGCGCAGGAGGAGCTGCAGGCCATGCAGCTGCGGATGCAGTCCTCCACGGAGGAGCTGCGCGCGTCCAACGAGGAGCTGGAGACGACCAACGAGGAGCTCCAGTCCGCGAACGAGGAGCTGCAGACGACCAACGAGGAGCTCCAGTCCACCAACGAGGAGCTGGAGACGACCAACGAGGAGCTGCAGTCCGCCAACTCGGAGCTGGACGCCACCAACCGCGAGCTGGCGCACCGCACGCTGGAGATGGACGCGCTCACCTTCTGCCAGCACACCATCATCCGCACGCTCTCCGCCGCGGTGCTGGTGCTGGACGGCGACGGCCGCATCACCACCTGGAACCTGGCCGCGGAGCGGCTGCTGGGCCTCACCGAGCGCGAAACGGTGGGCCAGCTGCTGTGGTCCCTGCACGTGCCCGCGCTCAAGCGCGCGCTGCTGCTCAAGCTGCGCCGCCACCTGCAGGAGAAGCGCTCGCTGCGCCTGGAGAGCATCCCCTACCAGCTGCCGCACGGGGGCAAGGGCAGCGCCACGCTGGTGGCCACGCCGCTCATCACCGACACGCACGTGCTGGGCTCCATCATCCTCTTCGAGGACACCACCCGGGCCACCGCCCTCCTGGAGGAGAACCGGACCCTGCAGGAGAAGCTCAAGGCATGAGCCCGCGCCGCGAGCCCCCGCCCGCCGCCGTCCCGGGCCCCAGCGTCCGGGAGTCCCAGGGGCTCTTGCGCAAGTACCGCGAGCTCATGAAGAAGCACACCGACCTGGTGCGCAAGCTGGGGGAGCACACCCGGCGGCAGGTCATCACCTTCAAGCTGTCGCGATGGGCGTTGGAGACCAACGACAGCGCGCTCGCGGTGATGAACACCACCAGCGTGGTGCTGGCCAACAGCCGCTGGCACGCGCTGGGACGGCTGCGTGGCCCCTGGCGGCGCGAGGAGGACGGCGCGGAGCGGATGGCCCTGCGCGACGTGGGCCAGGCGGAGGCCGCGGCGGTGATCGCGCTCAGCGAAGGCGCGCGTGTCACCCGCTACCGGCAGGCGCGCGAGGCCCAGCCCCGGGTGCTGGAGGTGCGCGCCGAGCGCGTCACCGGCCACATGCAGGGGCAGGTGCTGGTGCTCGCGCGCGACATCACCGAACAGGCGCGCGCCGAGGACGAGCTGGCGAACGCGCGCGCCACCCTGCTGGAGCGCGAGAAGGTGCGCGCCCTGGGGGAGCTGGCGGCGGGCACCGCGCACGACCTGCGCGCCACGCTCAACGCCATGCGGCTGCGGCTGGAGCTGCTCCAGCGCGACGTGGACCCCGCCGGCCAGGGCCAGCAGCACCTGGACGCGCTCGTGCGCGTCGTGTCCGACGCGGAGGCGCGCGTGGACCGGCTCCAGGACTTCTCCCGCCGCAAGCCCGGCACCATCCTGGAGCGCGTCAAATTGACGGACGTGGTCCGCGACGCGGTGGACATCGTCCGGGGCGGCATCGAGCACCAGGCGCGCCAGGGCGGCCATCCCCTGCACCTGGAGGTGGAGCTGCCCGAAGGGCTTCCCCCGGTGTCCGGTTCGGCCATGGAGCTGCGCTACGTCATCATCAACCTGATCATCAACGCGCGTGACGCCATGCCCCGGGGCGGCGCCATCCACGTGCGGGCCTTCCGGTTCGGCAAGGCGGTGCGGGTCACGGTGAAGGACGAGGGCACCGGCATCCCGGAGGAGCACCTGCTGAACATCTTCAAGCCCTTCTTCACCACCAAGGGCGACAAGGGCACCGGCCTGGGGCTGTCCATGGCCCATGGCGTGGTGACGCAAGCGGGCGGCACGCTCACCGCGGCCAACCGCCCGGAAGGCGGCGCGGTGTTCACGCTCACCTTCCCCGCGATGAAGGCCGCTCCCGCCCCGCCGCGCGGCGGAGCGCGCTGACCCTGGGGCCTCAGCCCATCTGCTTCGACTCGCCGGGCAGCCTGGACTCCGCGGACGCGGCGCCGGACGGAGGCGCCGCGAGCACCGCCTGGCGCAGCAGCTGCACCTGGGCCTCGGCCGTGCGGGCACGCTCATCGAAGCGCAGCGCGGAACGTTCATGGCTGCGCTCCCGGGCCTGCGTCGCCAGCCGGCGCGACAGGGACGCGCTCTCCTCCAGCGCTCGCAGCGCGGCCCACATCGCGCCGTCCAGCTGGTTCTGCTGCGAGCCGGACAACGCCTCCGCCGTGTACGCATGGCCCGTGCGGCAGCGAAAGCGCAGCAGGCCGTCCTCCTCCAGTTCGAAGAGCACGCCGCCACAGTCGGGGCAGCCGTAATAGGACGGCTTCGCGTACTCCAGCGGAGAGGGCGGGTCGTCCATGGAGGGGATGTCCACCTTCATCGCCTTCACCTCCGTCTCCACCTGCCGCGACCGCTTGCGCGAGCGCGGCGCAGCGGGCGTGGCCACCAGCCGCGTCAGCAGCGCGCCCATGTCCTCCAGGGGCACGCAGTGGTCCACCGCCACGAACTCCAGCGCGCTCCGGGGCATGTCCGGACAGAGCGCGTCGCGCGGGTCCTGCACCACCGCCAGCCCCCCCTCCCGCTTTACCGCCAGGAGGCCACCGGTGCCGCAGTCCAACGCGCCGGTCAGCACCACGCCCACCACGCGCGGGCCGTGGGCACTCGCGGCCGAGCGGAACAATGGATCCACCGCCGGACGGTGCCCGTTCTCCTTGGGGCCCTTCATCACCCTCACGCGGCCCGGCTCCACCAACAGGTGTCTGTCATTGGGCGCCACGTAGATGCGGCCCGGCTCCAGGCCTTCCCCGTCCTGGGGATGGTGGGCCGGCAGCGGACCGGAACGGGTGAGGATCTCCGGCAGGTAGCTGCGGTGCTGCGCTGGCACGTGCAGCACCAGCAGCACGCAGGCTGCCAGGTCTCCGGGCAGCTGCCGCGCCAGCGCGGTCAGCGCCTCCACTCCCCCCATGGATGCGCCGATGACGATGATGTCGTGACGTTGCACGTGGCGCGTCTCCCTGTCGGCGCGCCAGGGGAGTCGGGCGCGTCTGTCTCAAGCTAGGCAGGGGCCCTGTCCCCGTGCAGCCCGGGACGGCGGGACACCGCCGCCTGGCCGGAGCTCAGGCGCTGTCCTCTGCTGGCGGCGGGCTGGCGGGCCCCTCGATGGGTGCCAGGTGCGCCTTCTGCCAGGACACCTGCGCCTCCGCTTCCGCCCGGCCCGCCTCGGCCTCCGCCCGGCGGGCCTGTGTCGCGTGGAGCGAGGCCTCGCGCTCCATCAGTTCCGAGTGGGTCTCCGCCCGTTGACCGTCGTGCCAGGCCCAGCTCCGCTCGTATTCGCTCCCGCCCAGCCGGGCCACGGCGTGATCCGCCAGCCAAACGGCCTTCAGCGCCTGGGCCCGCCGCGCGCAGGCTCGGGAGAGCGCGGCGTAGGCCTCCGCCTGTGCCTGTGCCGCCAGGGACTCCAGCCGCCGGGCCTCCGCGCGGACCTCCAGGGCATGCTCCCGCGAGTCCGGCTCCTGCACCTTCCACTGGGATGCCATGGGTACCTCCAGGTCGGACGGACACCCACCTGTCACGTGACGTGTGTCCACTCCAAGGCTAGGGACGAGCCCCCGGGCTGCCCACCCGGCGGGGCGAGGCATGTGGTTTCAATCGGAAGTTTCCAGAAAATTCCAGGGAGGGTGGCCAGAAGGGAGGGGGGTGGGTCATACTCGGGAAGTGCCTGGGTCCACTGTCTTCCTTGGGGCGGCATCCTGCCGACCGGGGCGCCCAACTGTCGGTTCCAGGGGGAGCCACCATGTCGGAGACCAAGATTCGCGTCCTCATCGTGGACGATGACCCGGACCAGCTCGCGCTGACGGAGCGCTCGTTGTCCTCGTACAACTTCGAGGTGCGCACCCACCGCTCGTCCCTGGGGGTCTCCAACCTGGTGCGCACCACGGCGCCGGACCTGGTGCTCCTGGACGTGAACATCCCCGCGCTGAGCGGCGACAAGGTGTTGGCGCTGGCCCGGCAGCAGGCCCCGGAGAACACCCGCTTTGTCCTCTACTCCGCCTCCGACGAGTCGAAGCTGCGCGCGCTGGCGCTGGCGGCGGGCGCGGACGGCTACCTGTCCAAGAGCACGCAGGGCGCGGACCTGGCGCGCAAGCTGGAGCGGCTGCACAAGCGCCCGCGCGTCGCCGCCGGCACGTAGCGCCCCTGGGCTCACACGGGGCTCACTCGCCCACGAGCGCGCCGACCTCCAGGAACACCTGCCGGAAGTCGCCCTGCGCGCCCACGAGGCGCAGGTTCTGCGCCAGCCCGCCGGTGGCGCGGAAGAACATCATCGCCTCCGGGGGCGGCCGGATGCGCATGATGCGCGCGGCGTTGCGCGTGAAGTGGTTGCGCATGTCGCGGTTGATGTCGCAGGTGCCGTAGTCATACGGCGCCGTGCGCATGGGCCGCCCGGCGATGTGGAGCACCTCGCGCAGGAGCACCTCGGCCTCCGCCTCCGGCAACTCCACGGAGAAGCCCACCTCGCGGCACAGGCCCAGCACGTCCAGCGTCTCCAGCCGCAGCGCCTGCTGGAACATGCGGCGGTTGGCCGCGACGAAGCCCGGGCTGAAGCGCTTGATGGAGCCGAAGTCCAACAGGCCCATGCGCCCGTCCGGCATCACCATGAAGTTGCCGGGGTGGGGGTCGGCGTGGATTTCGCCCGCGTCCAGGAACGGCCCGTAGGTGGCGCGGATGAGCTGGCGCGCGACGCGGAAGCGCGCGGCGTCATCCGGCGACGTCGTCACCCAGTCCTTGAGCGTCTGGCCTTCCAACAGCTCCAGCGTGAGCACGCGGTGGGCGCTGCGCTCCTCGATGACCTGGGGCACGTACAGGTCCGGCAGCCGCGCCACGCTCTTCGCGAAGCCCTGGGCGAGCTTCGCCTCGCGGCGGTAGTCCAATTCCAGCATGAGCTCGTCGCGGAGCTCCTGGAAGTAGGCGGTGCCGTCCATCATCCGCGACGTCTTGGACACCGTCTTCACGATGAGCCCCAGGTTGTCCATGTCGTGGCCCATGGACACGTCGATGCCGGGGTACTGCACCTTCACGGCGACAGGGCGGCCGTCGTGCAGCACCGCGCGGTGCACCTGGCCGAGCGACGCGGCGGCGAGCGCGTCCGGGGAGAACTCCTTGAACAGCGCCTCCGGCGGCGCGCCCAGCTCCTCCTGCACCACGCGCGACACCTGCGCGTAGGACATGGCGGGGGCCTGGTTCTGCAGCCGGGCCATCATCTGCCGCACCTCTGGCGTGAGCAGGTCCGGGTCCATGGAGAGCGCCTGGCCCAGCTTCATGGCCGCGCCCTTCATCTCCCCCAGCGTGGCCACCAGCTTCTCCGCGGTGCCCAGGCTGAGCAGCTCCGTGGGGCTCGTCCCGGAGAGCTTCTTGGCCCCCGTCTTGAGCACCTCCGAGCCCACGTGCAGGGAGAGGCCCGCCAGCTTGCGCAGGCGGTTGAAGCGCCCCTGGGGCGGCAGCTTGTCGTCGGGTTCGGAAGCCATGGGAGAGCAGAGGATTAACGAAGACTCCTCTCCCATACGCAAGACGCCCCCGGGGTGGATGCGAGCCCGGCTCCCCTACCGGGGAGCGGCCGAGCCCCGCACCCGGGCCCGGAGGAAGCGCCAGCGCTTGAGCCCCTCCAGATCCAGGGGGTCCGCGCGGACCGCCAGCTCATAGGCGGCGAGCGCCTCCTCCAGCCGGCCCACGGACGCGAGCGCGTCTCCGGACAGGCGGTGGACGGCGGCGCGGCCCTCGCGGCCGGTGTTGCCCGCGAGGAAGCGGCGGCGGCACTGCTCCAGCATGGTGGCGGTGAGGCCCGCGGCGAGGCACCGCTCGATGCCCTCCACGTTGCCCAGCGTGGCGTCGTACTCCACGCGCCGCTCCACGTGGCCCAGCGTGTGGAGCGCTCCGGCCACGCGCTCCATCGCGCGGTCCACCTGGGCGCGCTGGCTGTCCGACAGCGGGCGGGCCTTGAGCAGCTCCAGCGCCCCGCGAGCGCGCTGGGCCGCGGTGCGCACGGACTCCAGCGTGGCGTCGCGCGGCAGCTCCAGCACGGCGTACGGGTCCCCGGCGAGCCGCCGGCGGAACCCCTGGAGGACTCCTTCCGCCTGCGCGTCCTCGGGCGTGGGGATGGCGGCGGTGGCGGCGGCCTGCGCGGACGTCGCGCGCGTGGCGTTGCGAAGCTGGGCCAGCTGGGCCTGGAAGGCGGGGCTGGCGTCGCGCAGCTGCACGCCGAAGCCCGGGGACATGTTCCACGCCTGGGCCTGCTCGGCGGTGACGTGGCGCACCACCTGCGCGGAGCACGGCAGCTCGCCGCCGGGCAGCCGCAGCACCAGCGACACGTCCGACAGGAGCGCGGGCGGCGGGGTGGCCAGTTGGAAGAAGAGGCCGGAGCGGCCCACCCACTCGCCCTTGAGCTCCACGGGGGCCTGCGTGCCCTGGCCGCGCATGAGCGCGGTGAGCGGCGGGGCGGTGGGCGCGGGCGGCGGCGCGAGCGACGCCTCCAGGGCCGCTCGCAGCTCCGCGGCGGAGGCGAAGCGGTGTTCGGGCCGCTTGGCCAGCGCGCGCAGGAGCACGCGCGACAGGGGCTCCGGCACGGCGGGGTTCAGCTCGTGCGGCGGGACGGGCTCCTTCTGCAGGTGGCCCACCAGGATTTCGGCGGCGGTGCGGCCGTAGAAGGGCACCTGGCCGGTGAGCAGCAGGTACGCGAGCACACCGGCCGCGTAGAGGTCGCTGCGCGCGTCCACGATGCCGTCGCCGCACTGCTCGGGGGCCATGAACTCCGGCGTGCCCAGGAGGACGCCCACCTCGGTGGTCATCTCCCCGGCGGGGCGGGACAGCAGCTTGGCGATGCCGAAGTCGAGCAGCTTCACGCGCTGCTTGCCGCTGGGGCTGGGGACGAGGAAGACGTTGGCGGGCTTCAGGTCGCGGTGGACGATGCCGTGCGAGTGCGCGGCGCCCAGGGCGTCACACACCTGCGACATCAGCTCCACCACCAGCGCCGGGGCCATGGGGCCGCGGGCGAAGTTGGCCAGGCTGTCACCCTCCAGGTACTCCATGACGAGGTACGGGCGCCCGTCGCGCGAGTCCAGGTCATAGAGGGTGACGACGTTCTCATGCTGCACGAGCGTGAGCGTGCGGGCTTCGGAGAGGAAGCGCGCGACGAGCTCCGGGGCCTGGGCCAGGTGCGCGTGGAGCACCTTGATGGCCACGCGCTTCTGGATGAGCGCGTGCTCCGCGAGGAACACGGTGCCCATGCCGCCGCGGCCCAGCTCGCGCACGATGCGGAAGCGGCCGAACTCCTGGCCCACGAGGGAAGGCACCACGGGCGTGGGAGACGACATGGGCGTGGGCGGAGCGGGCAGTGACGCCGCGGGTCCCGGCGGCGGCGTGCCGGCGTAGAGAAGCGTGCCGCCGTTGAGGTCCAGCCCGCGCATCAGCGTGGGACACGCCTCCGCGTCCGAGTGGGGCTGACCGCAGGAACAGATGAGAGGCGACTGGGCGAGCACGAGGGACCGGTAACCAGGGAAGGCGACGTGGGGGTGAGGACAGCGTCAGCGGCCGATGCGAGCGGTGTGCCAGGAACCGGGGTTTTCCGGCTCGCGCGGACGGGCGCGCCAACCGGTTGATCCGCTTCGCTTTTGCGACACTCGGATGCGACCTGGGTCCCAGCTCATCGGCAGACACCCCTCGGTTACGGGGAGTTTTTACAGCCCCGGGACGGAACAGTTTTCCGTCCAGCACATCCCTATACGTTCGGTCCGCAAGACCTTGGACGACTTCCGCCCCGCCTTCCCATCAACCGTCCTGCCGCGCCGCGAAAGTCCCTTCAAGATGACAGCACGCCGTGCGGGTTTCCAGTCCGCAGCGACACGAACACCCATGTTGGAAAACATCTCGTTCACTCTCGAAGAAAGCCGTGATTGCGCATCTGGCTGCGGGTGCCGGGAAGGCGCTGTGGCGCGAGAGGAACATACGGAGCCGACTGTGTCGGGAGGCCGACAAATCGGCCTGGGATGAAGCGTCCTCCGAGGATGGCGGGGGTTTCCGGGCTTCTGGCGGGACGCGGCTGCGTGCGGTGGGGACGCGGGGTCCGTCACCCGTCCTGCATCCGCTTCTTCAGCCAGAACCAGCGGCCGTTGGAGCGGAGCGCGCCCGCCAGGAACTCGGAGAAGGAGCTGGCGATCTGGGGACACTGCGTCGGATCCGGGAAGCCTTCGCGGAAGCCGTCGCGCAGGGGATAGCGGCCGTCGTGCTGCTGGCTCACGTCGAGCAGGACGTAGTTCCCATCGCGGAATCCGACGCGTTGTTCGAAGGCATCGAGCTGTGCGGGCGTCGCGGGAGGGCGCGCGTCGTGGAGGCGCGAGACCTCTTCGAGCAGGGCGTTCATCGAAAGTGGACCACCTGCGTGTCGACATTGAACGTCCACCGGTCAGGCACGCTGCTCATCCTATCCCCCATCGGATGTCGTCACGCGCTCGAACGCGACCCCCAGACTCCCGACCCGTTCGAGTGCATCCTTGATCTCCTCTGACACGATGAAGGCCGTCCTGAATCTCTTCGGCCGCAAGACATGCGCGCCGTCGGTCCTCGCGGGGTCAATGCGCAGGCCGTTGATCCACCGGTACTCCCCTGCATACTCAGGGAAGGGGTCGTCTTCGGCGTAGTGCTGCACTTCGCGGCATCTCGCCTCGTCAATGCAATCAACCGTCCTGGCCGCGTTGACGACAAAATACCGCTCAGACTCCCCTTCCACGTTGACTGGAAAGAGTTGAACGTCGCCGGGAGCGTGCGTCCTGAAGACGTCCGCGACCGCCTCGCTGACGATAGGCGTGCGTTCAACCCCCGCGAACACAAAGGCGCGCTTCTCCCCTGGGCTCCTGACCCGTGCCTTGATGAGTCCAGGGTCCGGAAGAGGGTGGCCTTCTCCGAACATCCACGGCTCATTGAATGATCCGCCTGATGCGGGCACAGGGGTCGCGACATACCATTGAGGCACATCCGCAATATTCACCCAATAGAAGTTCCGCCTCACTCCGCCCTCCTACTTCACGATGTAGCTACGCAACTCCGAGCCCGGCGCAAGCAGCTCGCTCGCAATCCTCGCAAGCTCATTCAGCAACTTCGCACGACAGGCCTCCGTGGTCCTGCAAGTCCGCACGGACGCCTGCAGGCGATTCACAACCTGATTGTGATAAAGCTCGGGATGAGGCCCTTCGTGCCCCTTGAGCCGCACCTTGTTCGCGACATCCTCAAGCGTCATCCCAGCCTTTTCGAAGATTTCCTCACACGCGGGCGTCCAGGGCCCCCCTGACACAGCAGAGACCCTGTTCTTGTTCGTGCAGATGTGGTGAACCGGCCCCTCGGCGTCACCTGGAATCCGGTTGTCCGAGTACATCGCGAGCGCCGCGGCAGCCCCCGGAGCCAGTGCCACGTTGAGCACTCCAGCGGCGGGCATCGCGATCGAGGTCACGCCACCAGTCAGGGCTGCTCGCAGTGGGAATCCCGCCTCGGCCTGCCCGCGAAGCGCCGCCTGGGTGAAGCCCGGAAGTCTGGGGCCCTGGGCCGCCATCGCGCTCTTTCCGCCGAGGGCCGCGGTGACCAGCAGCACGAGGACGCGCGAGCCGTTCGTTCCCAACACCCGCCCGAACCGGTGCCCGATGTCTTGCAGCTCGATGACGCTCATGGCCTTGCCCGCATCCTCCCACAACTGGATGAAGCCTTGACCCATCTGCCAGACCGGCACCACGCCGAGGTAGGCCACCATCGCCGCCGTCAGCGCGACCGCGATGAGCTTGGTGACGGGTTCAGGCAGGGTCATCGTGAGGAGAACGCTCAGTGCCGCCGAGGTCACCATGGCCTTGAGCGCGGCCGGGTTCAGCATCTTGCCAACCTCCGCCTCGACGCCCTCCCACACGGTATCGAGAGCGAAGGACAGGGCCATGAGGGTCCGATCCTTGCGCGAGAACGTCAGCCCTGTCCCACCCATCAGGGACAGGCAGTCGTCCGGTTCGGGGCAGATGCGCGCATACAGCGACTCAGGGGAATTCCTCGAGCCAGAATCCACGAGGCCACTCGAAGATGCGAACAGCGCCCGGGAGCGCACCCAACCACGTGCGTCCGCCTCTTCCGCCTCACGGAAGGCGACGTCCATGCGCATGCCGAGGATGAGCTGTGTGAGTGCAGCCTTGAACTCAGCCTCATTCACCTCGACCGGTTCAACGGCCACCGACTCGTGGACGATCCGCTGACCGTTCCCGGTATCGACATGGACAACACGGGCAGTCGCACACCCAGACACGAGAAAGAACAGCCAGATGTTCGAAACCCATCTCATGAAATCCCCCCGAGACAGCCACAAGAACAATGAAACGCAGCATCATAGTCTTGAGTGGGACTGACAACCTCGACGAATCCCATGGTGCCCTCAGCGCACCACAGTCATCAGCAGACCAGCTCGTCAGGGAGCACCAGCTGCGAGCGGCGCACCTCACCGCCATGGGTGCGCTGCTCGATAGTGACAGCGTGTTGCCGACACGTGCCGGATGTCTTCGCTACGGCGGCGCGAGCTGCACGTCTGGCACCACGTCCGCGAGCAGTCCGAGCACCTCATCCCGGTACGGCAGTCCCGCCTGCGCGCCCAGCCGTGTCGTCGCGATGGCGGCGGCGGCATGCGCGAAGCGCGCGGCGGAGAGCAGCGACTGGGACTCCGCCAGGGCGACACAGAGCGCCGCGGAGAACGCATCCCCCGCTCCGGTGGTATCCACCGTGTCCACCGGCAGCTCAGGCAGCCACGCCTCCTCCTCCCGCGACACGAGCAGACTGCCCCCAGGCGCCGCGATGATGGCCGCCCCCACGCCACGCATCAGCAGATTGCGGGCGGCTCTCCGCGCGGAAGCCCGGCCATGCACCGGGATGCCTGTCAGTATCCGCGCCTCGGAGGCGTTGGGCCGGATGACGTGCACATCCTCCAGCAACACCTCCGGCAGCGGCACGGCGGGCGCGGGATCCAACACCACCCGGACTCCGGCCGCTCGCGCCAGACGGACCGCCGCCTGGGCCGCGGCCAGCGGCACCTCCAACTGCACGAGCAACACCTTCGCGGTGGCGATCCGCTCCGCGCTCCTCAACACATCCCGGATGGACAGTCTGTGATTGGCGCCCGGCGAGAAGAGGGTCTGCTTCCTCCCGGCTCCATCCACCATCACCAGCACCGCGCCCGAGGGCGCATTCGGATCCGGCACCACCCCCTCCAGCGCAACGCCTTCCCGCTCCAGCAACGCCACCTGCCTCAGGCCGCGCCCATCCGTCCCCACCCGCGCCACCAGCGAGGCACGCGCCCCCAACCTCACGGCGGCCACCGCGCCGTTGGCCCCCTTTCCTCCGAGCGCCTCCTGGAAGACGTCGCCCTCGGCGCTGCCTCCCGGCTCCGGCAGCGATGGCCCGCGCACCAGGTAGTCCGTGGCCACGCCCCCCACCACCACGATGTGCGGGCTCATGGCGGAGCCTCGCCGGACGGACGCTCCCGTGCGGCCGTGGCCAGGTGTTGAAGGAACCAGCCCCGGGCCAGCCGGGCCGCCTGCTCCAGCGTCCCCGGCTCCTCGAAGAGGTGGGTCGCCCCGGGGACAATCTCCAGCCGCTTGTGCGTGCGCAGCGCCTCCAGTGCTTCCTGGTTGAGCGCAATCACTTGCGTGTCATCCCCACCCACGATGAGCAGGGTGGGCGCCCGCACCGCCGGCAGCACGGCGCCCGCGAGATCCGGACGGCCACCCCGGGACACCACTGCCTGGATGGCTTCAGGCATCCGCCCCGCGGCCACCAGCGCCGCTCCCGCCCCCGTGCTCGAACCAATCAACCCGAGCGGCTGGCCCCCCAGCCCCGGCACCCGCGCCAGCCACCGCGTGGCCCCCACGAGCCGCCGCGCCAGCAATTCGATGTCGAAGCGCAGGTGCCGCGTCCACCGCTCGGCCTCCTCCTCCTCCGGCGTGAGCAGGTCCATGAGCAGGGTCGCCAGCCCCGCCTGCTGCATCACTCTCGCGACGTACTGGTTACGCGGGCTGAAGCGGCTGCTGCCACTGCCATGCGCGAACAGCACCACGCCCGAAACCGAATCCGGCACGCTCAGCGTTCCGTCCAACCAGACACCGGGCTCCGCCTCCAGCCGCACCGCGTGCTCCGAAATTCTGTATTCAGTCATGTCTCAATCCTCCGCCGGACTCACGGCGCCACCGGGGCAGCCTCTTCACCTTGCGCCGCGCGCGCCAGCAGCTCGCGCACCTCGTCGTCGGTGGTCTGCGTGAAGTCCTCGAACCATTGGCCCACCGCATAGAAGGGCTCTGGGGTGTGGACGCAGACGACCGCGTCCGCTTCGCGCTCGAACTCCGCGCACGTCTCCGGCGCGCCCACCGGCACGCCCACCACGATGCGCGCGGGCTTCTGACGACGAAGCGCCCGGAGCGCCGCCCGCATGGTGGAGCCCGTCGCCAGCCCGTCATCCACCAGGATGACCGTCCGCCCTTCGACCCGCGCGGGCGGCCTGCCCTCACGGAAGAGATGCTCCCGCCGGGCCAGCTCCCGCGTCTCACGCTCCGTGGCCGCGGCGATGGCCGACCGGGGAATCCCCAGCCTTCGCACGACGCCCGTGTTGAGGACCGTGACGCCGCCCGTGGCGATGGCCCCCATGGCCAGCTCCTCGTGCCCTGGTGTGCCGAGCTTGCGCACCATGAACACGTCCAGCGGCACCCCGAGAATCCGAGCGACCTCGAAACCCACGGGCACACCGCCGCGCGGCAGCGCCAACACCAACAGGTCACCGCCTCCGCCAAGCAGGACGCGGAGCCGTTGGCCCAACGCACGGCCGGCGTCGACGCGGTCTCGAAACAATTGCATGGCGTGCCCCCAGTGAGGTCCTCCTCCTTGAGGTGGAAGACATGCCTGACGGCAGCAAGGGCACCCTGCCCGCTCGCTCGCATCACGCCCGAGTGACTTCGCACCCGATTCCGCGATCAACCATTAACAAACATTTACATCCGACTTCCTGCACGTAACGCGAAGCGTCACCTGTCTATGGTCTGTTCCGCGTCAAACCCCCGTAGGAGTGCGTCAAAACCCAACGCAGGGAGTCCCCATGTCGAAGGTCTATGAAGCTCCGGGTCAGAAGGGCAGCAAGGTCGAGTACAAGAGCCGTTACGGCAACTACATCGGCGGTGAGTTCGTCCCGCCCGTGAAGGGCCAGTACTTCGAGAACATCAGCCCCGTCACCGGCCGCCCCTTCTGCGAGATTCCCCGCTCCACGGCGGAGGACATCGAGAAGGCGCTCGACGCCGCGCACAAGGCGAAGGACGCGTGGGGCCGCACCGCCGCCGGCGAGCGGGCCAACATCCTGCTGAAGATCGCCGACCGCATGGAGCAGAACCTGGAGATGCTCGCCGTCTCCGAGACGTGGGACAACGGCAAGCCCATCCGCGAGACGCTCGCCGCGGACCTGCCGCTCGCCATCGACCACTTCCGCTACTTCGCCGGTTGTATCCGCGCGCAGGAAGGGTCGCTCAGCCAGCTGGATGACAACACCGTCGCCTACCACTTCACGGAGCCGCTCGGCGTCGTGGGGCAGATCATCCCGTGGAACTTCCCGCTGCTCATGGCCGCGTGGAAGCTGGCCCCCGCGCTCGCCGCCGGCAACTGCGTGGTCCTCAAGCCCGCGGAGCAGACCCCCGTCACCATCCTCAAGTTCGCGGAGCTGGTGGGCGACCTGCTCCCCCCCGGCGTGCTCAACATCGTGAACGGCTTCGGCATCGAGGCCGGCAAGCCGCTCGCCAGCAACAAGCGCATCTCGAAGATTGCCTTCACGGGTGAGACGACCACCGGCCGCCTCATCATGCAGTACGCCTCCGAGAACATCATCCCCGTCACCCTGGAGCTGGGCGGCAAGTCCCCCAACATCTTCTTCGAGGACGTCTTCGCCAAGGACGACGACTTCGCCCAGAAGGCACTGGAGGGCTTCGCCATGTTCGCCCTCAACCAGGGCGAGGTCTGCACCTGCCCGTCCCGCTCGCTGGTCGCCGAGCGCTTCTACGACGAGTTCATCGCCAAGGCCGTGGAGCGCACGAAGCGCATCGTGCAGGGCAACCCCCTGGACGTCACCACGCAGATTGGCGCGCAGGCGTCCAATGATCAGCTGGAGAAGATCCTCAGCTACCTGGACATCGGCAAGAAGGAGGGCGCCAAGGTGCTGACCGGCGGCGGCCGCAAGTCGCTGTCCGGCGCGCTGGCGGAGGGCTACTACGTGGAGCCCACCATCTTCGAGGGCCACAACAAGATGCGCGTGTTCCAGGAGGAGATCTTCGGCCCCGTCGTCGCGGTGGCGAAGTTCAAGGACGCCGAGGACGCGCTCGCGATGGCCAATGACACACTCTACGGACTGGGCGCCGGCGTGTGGACGCGTGACAACAGCACCGCGTACCGCATGGGCCGCGGCATCCAGGCGGGCCGCGTCTGGGTGAACTGCTACCACCTGTACCCCGCGCACGCGGCGTTCGGCGGCTACAAGCAGTCCGGCATCGGGCGTGAGACGCACAAGATGATGCTCAATCACTACCAGCAGACGAAGAACCTGCTCGTCAGCTACGACCCGAAGCCCATGGGCTTCTTCTAGGCCGCCCCATGCCCGTGCCGCGCGTCGAGGTCACGCCGGCCGCCGAGGCCCTGCTCCGCAAGATGCAGGGCCTTCACGGTCCGCTCCTCTTCCACCAGTCCGGCGGCTGCTGCGACGGCAGCGCGCCCATGTGCTTCCCGCGCGGCGACTTCCGCGTGGGACAGGAGGACGTGTACCTGGGTGACATCGTCCGCACGCCCTTCTACATGTCCGGCCCGCAGTTCGAGCTCTGGCGCCACACCCACCTCACCGTGGACGTGGTGCCCGGCCGCGGCAGCGGCTTCTCCGTCGAAGCCCCCGAAGGCGTGCGCTTCCTCATCCGCTCACGCCTGTTCACCGACGACGAGTACCGCGCGCTCGAACAGGAAGGGCCCCCGCCCAAGGGGCCCCAGCACTGAAGGCCGCGCCCTTCGCCTCCCTCACAGCTCCGGGGGAGGCGGGGGCGGCGCTTCGACCGTGTTCCGGGGCAGCCGCAGCGTGAAGGTGGCGCCCTGCCCCGGCTGGCTGTCCACGTCGATGCGGCCGCCCAGCGCCTCCACAATCTGGCGGCTGATGTAGAGCCCCAGGCCCATGCCGCCGTAGTGCCGCTCGCTTACGGCGCGCTCGAAGCGGCCAAAGAGGCGCGGCAGCGCGTCCGCTTCGATGCCGATGCCCTGGTCGCGCACCTCCACCCAGGCCTCGTCGCGCGCATCCACGCCCGCGCGCACCGACACCGGGTGGCCCGCGCCGTACTTCGCGGCGTTCGTGAGCAGGTTCACCAGCACCTGGTCCAACCGCAGCGCGTCCCACTGGCCCGTCAGTGTGCGCGGCAGCTCCAGCTCGAGCGGACACCGCGCCTGGGCGAACACGTCCTCCAGCCGCTCCACCGCGTCGCGCGTCAGCTGCACCAGGTCCACTTCCGCGCGCTCCAGCGACAGCTTGCCCAGGGACAGCCGGCTCACGTCCAGCAGGTTGTCCACCAGCGCCGTCAGCCGGAGCACCTGCCGCTGCGCGGTGTTGAGCCTCCCCGCCACGGGCCCGGGCGGGCCCGCCGTCTCCAGCGCCCGGCCAATGAGGTTGTGCTGGAGGATGAGGCTGGTGAGCGGCGTCTTCAATTCGTGGCTCGCCACGGAGAGGAATTCGTCTCGCAGCCGCACCGCGGACTGGGCGTCGTGGAACAGGCGCGCGTTCTCCAGCGCCACGCTCAAGCGCAGCGCCAGCTCCTCCGCCATCGTCACGTCCGCGGCCACCAGCGTGCGCTGGGGCCCGGCGGTGAACAGCGTGATGACGCCCAGCGTGCGGCCCCGCGCGCGCAGCGGCACCGACAGCACGGACGTGGGCGCCAGGCTGTCCACCAGCGAGCGGTGCGCGGCGCTCGTGGAGACGGCGTCGCAGCGCGTGAAGTCCAGGCGCGACAGGAAGCAGACCTCTCCGGTGCGGAAGCACTGGAGCGCCGGGTGCGCGGGCCCCCGGTCCGTGCCTCCCAGGGCCGCGTGGAGCCGCGCGTCGTGCTCGGGCACGCGGTGGGCCGCCGTCACCCGCCGCAGGGTGCCGTCCGGCGCGGCCAGGTCCACCAGGCAGCCGGTAGCCACGTGGTCCACCACCAGCCGCGCCACCTCCGGCAGCGCCTCCTCCACGTCGTCCAGGCGCAGCGCCAGCACGCGGCTTGCGTCCAGCAGCAGCTGCAGCCGTTCCTCGGCCTCCTTGCGCCGGGTGACGTCCGCCATGGCGCCGGTGAGCTCCGTCACCTTCCCGTCCGGCCCGGCGAAGGACTGCCCCACGCTGTGCAGCCAGCGCACGCCGCCGTCGCGGCGAATCACGCGGAACTCCAGCTCGAAGAAGCCCGGCGACTCGCGCTGGTAGCGGTGGAACTCCGCCTCCACGTGCGGCCGGTCCTCCGGGTGCAGCTGTTCCAGCATGTCCCCCACCGGCACCGCCGAGTCCACCGCCGGCAGGCCCAGCATGTGGTTGAGCGCCGCGTCGCGCAGCTCCTTGCCGCGCACCAGGTCCAGGCGCCAGGTCCCCATGTCTCCCGTCACCAGCGCCTGCCGCAGCCTCTCCGTGCGCTCGCGCAGCGCTTCGTAGAGCGCGGCCCGCTCCAGCGCCTGCGCGCACTGGTGCGCCAGCGCCTCCAGGAACGCGCGCTCCGCGTCCGGGAAGACGCGCGGCTCCGGCCACGCGAGCAGCAGCAGGCCCCGCACGCGCGTCTCACCCCACAGCGGCACCACCGCGCGGGCCCCCGCTCCCTGGCGGCGCGCGAGCTCCGCGTTCTCCGGGTAGCGCGCGATGAACTCCTCCAGCGAACCGAACCACCCCGCCTCGCGCCGGATGTCCGGGGCCACTCCATCCGGCGGCCGGGTGAACGAGGCCAGCGCGTCCTCCGGGTAGCCCAATACGCGCAGCGGGCGCATGAGGCCGTCCTCCTCCAGCGCCAGCACCGCGACGCGCGTGGCACCGCTCGCCTCCCACACCTCGCGCGCCAGCACCTGCGCCACCGCGTCCTCGGTGGCCGCGCGGGACAGGGCCGCCGTCACCGCCTGCAGCCGGGCCGTGCGCGCCTGGGCCTGACGGGCCTCGCCATACAGGCACGCGTTGTCCAGCGACAGCGCCGCCCGGCGGGCCAGCTCGCGCGCCAGCTCCAGGTCGCATTCGCCATAGCGGCCGGCCGTGCCGGACATCAATGACATACATCCCAGGACCCGCCCGCGCGCCACCAGCGGCACCACCATCACGGAGCGGCACCCCAGGCGCCACGTCTCCTCCAGGGCCGCGTTCCCCCGGGCCGCCTCCAGGAAGGCCTGTTCGGGCACGTCCGGGATGAGGCGGGGCTCGCCGGTGCGCAGCACATGGGCCATGGTCTGGGAGCCGTTCTCCTGGAGGGCCCAGCGCTCGGCAATGGCATACACGGTGGGCACGAGCGCGGGGTCGCGGTGTGTCGCGGCCCTTCGCACCACCTTGTGCGAAGGCGTGACGACATCCACCGCGCACCAGTCCGCCAGGTCCGGCACCACCAACTCCGGCAGCTCGCGCAGCACCGTGGGCTCATCCAGCGATGACGCCAGCACCTCGCCCGCGCGGGCCAGGAACGCGAAGCGGCCCTCCTCCATGGCCACCGGCGACGCGGGCTCCGGCGAGACGGCGGAGGCGACGGCCTTGCCTCCGGCGTCCACGCCACCGGACGCGGACACGGGAACCGCCGCGTCGTTCGTCGTCACGGCGGACGGCGGAGGTGGCTCGACGGCAGGCTCGGTCGAAGGCTCGATGGACGGTTCGGGCATGGAGCGCGGGCCACGGCGTCATGGGCATGACGCCTCACCAAGGGGACGCTCCGATAATGACGACCCCCGACCGGCCACAAGCCTCCCGGGCCACCGGACTCCTGGCGAGTGTCCGGCAGGCAACCCGCCCGGCCTGCCTGCCCTCGCGCGGTGCCTCAGCCCGCCGCGACGTCCGGTGAAGGAGGGTTCCACCACACCGCCCCCTTCCCCTGGATGGCGGTGTGCGCCCGCTCCCGCACCGCCTGCATGCCCACGACGTCCAGCGGTTGGAAGGCCGAGGCCGCCCGCAGCGCGGCGTCCTGTTCGTTCGGGAAGCCCATCCCCATCAACATCACGTCCGGATCCAACGTGAGCGTGTACTGCACGCACTCCGCCACCGACAGGTGCGGCAGCATCGGCGTGTCGCGCGCCTCTCCACCGGAGCCGACCTTGCCGCGCGGGCGCGCCTGGAGCGGCCGGCCGTAGCCCTCCGTGTCTCCCAGGAGCTTGCCCGCGCCGAACGTCTTGAAGGACACCACGCCCACACCGTGCGCTCGCGCCAGGGGCAGCACCTCTTCCACGTAGCGCGCGTCCACGAACGGCCCCAGTGGGAACATCACCACGTCGCACCGCCCGGAGCGCACCGCCGCCACCAGCGCGTCCGGGTGGTGGCAGGAGATGCCCTTGAAGCGCGCCTGCCCCTTCGCCACGCACGCCTCCAGCTGCTCCAGCGCGCCACCCGGCCGGGCCAGCTCCTCCCACTGCGCCAGCGACTTCACCGCGTGCAGCGCGAACAGGTCCACCGACGGTAGGCCCAGCCGCCGCAGGGACGCCTCCACTTGCGGCGCCACCGGAGCGGCCAGCTCGTCCACCTTGTCGATGACGAACACGCCCTCACGCCGGCCGCGCAGCGCCTCGCCCACCACCTCCTCGCTCAGGCCGTCCTCGTAGCCAGGCGCCGTGTCGATGACGTTGAGCCCCGCGTCCAGCGCCCGCGCGAGCGTGGCGACCAGCTCCTCGCGAGGCACCGTGCGGTCCGCCAGGTCGCCAATGCCCACCGCCGTCGCGGTGAAGCCCGTGCGCCCGAGCGCGCGGCGCGGGGTGAAGCGGGGAAGCGATGTCGTGGTCATGAAGCAATCCTCCCGTCAGGCCCAGGAGGAGAACAGCATCTCACCGCGCCTGGCGCCCCGCGCGGTTCTTGTCCCAGATGGCTCCCAGGATGAGCAGGTAGGCCATCAGGCGGACGACATACAGGTAGTGGATGCGCTCGGCGTCCAGCGTCGGCGCCAGCAGCGCGCCCAGCAGGTTGTGGACACCCATCAGCGTGAAGGCCAGGGAGAACAGCGCGAACAGCCGGTCCTTCGACTGGAGGTAGAAGCGCAGGAAGAAGAGAGCGCACGCCAGGTACGCCATCAACACCGCGCCATCGAGCAGGATCTTCATCATGGCGTCCCCCCCATTGCGTCAGGACACGTCCCAGATGAGGCCAAAGAGCAGCACGCCGGCCCCCACCAGCGATGTGACGGTGCGCTCCAGCGACAGGTCCCCTTCGGGGATGAGCACCAGGTCCACGAAGAGCAGCACGTTGTTCAGCGTGAAGAGCGTGAAGCACAGGCCGCTGTAGAGCAGCAGCTTCATCCGCGTGCGCCGCCAGGCCCGCAGCAGCAACACCGCGCACGCCAGGCTCGTCAACGCGCACAGGATGTAGACCGCCTCAGCCATGTCCGTCGCCGTCCTTGTCCTTCTTGATCACGAATGCGTCCGCGAAGCCCCTCACCCGGTCCATGGGGCGTGAGAAGATGAACGAAATCACACTCACGCGGCGCGCCGAGTACGCCATCGCCAGCTCCGCCGTGGCCTGCACGTCCTCCGAGCGGCCGGGGCTGAAGCGGTAGGCGTCCTCCGCCCCCCCATCCTGGAGAAGCAGCCCTCCCGTCCGCAGCTCCGCCATGCGGCGGGCCGCGGAGGCTTCGGTGATGCGCAGTTCCAGGGCTACCGCCGGCGCCGTCCAGGCCCGCTCCGTCCGGGCGCGAAGCAGGAGGAGCACCTCCAGCTTCTCGATGGAATCGATGTGCGTCGTGAGGAAGCGCTGGACCCGTGATGAGAGGCCGGCGTCAGTCACGTCTCCACCTATGGACCCAGATACTTTGTGAATCAACCTTTCTATTGGGAGCGGTTGTTCACAGTTACACACGAGCCCGGCCGCCTGCCTGGTCAGGGCGCGTCACGCCAGGGGGTGCCTGATTCCGCCTAGTTGCGAACGCGAGGGGCAGGGGCGCGGACGCGGACGTCCATGCGGGCGTCGCCGGCCACCATGCTGCTCAGGGCCTCTGGCTGGGACGGCGACAGGCGGGCCACGGCGCGCAGGGCGGCCACCAGGATGAGGGACTCCAGGCTGGAGGGCACGGACAGCCCCTGGGGACCGGCCTTCACGGGCAGGGGCAGCCGGGGCGCGCGGCCCGCGGCGGACAGCGCGTCCACGGCGTACGTGGGGCGGGCCTCCAGCGACACGGTGATGGCGGGCAGGGCCTGCGCCTCCTTGTCGGCGCCATGCACCTGGAGCTCCAGCAGCCGCCCCAGCGAACCGGGGGACAGGTAGAGGGCCAGGCCCGAGGGACCCTCGTCCTCGCCGTGGAAGACGCAGCCCTCGTAGGTGTGCTCGTGCGCGCCCGTCACGTCCACGGTGAAGGCCTGGCTGTCGTCCCAGTGCGTCCAGGGCTTCGCGTCCCAGAACTCGGTGGCGGCCTGGACGAAGAGCAGCGCCTTGTCGCTGCCCAGCCCGGACACGCCCATCTGGCCCCACGCGAGGAAGGTGGCGATGGCCGCCCGGGCGGAGAGCGCCGCCAGGGACGGTGGCGCCACGGCCAGGCCCAGCTCGGCGGCGGCGTCCGCCAGGGCGGGCTCGCACGACACCTGGGACGGCTCCAGGCCGGCGATGAGGGCGCGCACGCCGGCCAGGTCCGTCTGTTCGAAGACGGGGGCGGACGGCTCGCCCGTCTCGCCGATGCGCAGGTAGACGCCGGTGGTGCCCACGGAGAGCGGCACGGGACCCAGCTTGAGCAGGTGGAACATGGCGGACCCTCCGGGCACGCGGGCGGTGCGCTTCACCCTCCCCGGACGCGGGGGTTCGCGTCCAGGGACCTGCGGACCAGCTTCATCAGGGCCCGGATGTCGAACGGCTTCTGGAGGAACTCCATGCCCGGGTGCAGGCGCTTGAGGCCGCTGACGTCCACGGCGCTCATGCCCAGCACGGGAATCTGGCGCAGGACCGGGTCCTGCTGGATGCGCGCGATGAGCGCGGGGCCATCCAGCACGGGCATCATCCAGTCCGTCAGCACCAGGTCCGGCGTCACATCCGCCATGCGCTCCAGGGCCTCGCGGCCATGGGACGCAGTGAGCACGCGGTAGCCCTCCTCTCGGAGGAGGTCCGCGAGCGCCTCCAGGATGCCCTGTTCGTCATCCACCACCAGCACGGTCTCGGTCGCGGGAACCACGGAGCCTCTGGGGGTCAGGAGTGGTTGCCCGGGAAGCGGGCGATACCGGTGAGCAGCAACTCGGGCGACGGCTGGAAGGGCGGCTGGATCTCGATTCCCTGGGAGGTGATGAGGAACTCGCGCAGCGTCGGATCATAGTCCGCGTCGCGCAGCTTGAAGATGGAGAGCAGCCGCCGCAGGCGGCCATTGAGTTCCAGGTGGCGCATGAACAGCAGGTTCTCCGCCACGCCGGACAGGCCGGTCCCCAGGGGAACATCCATGTCCGGGCCGAAGAGGCGTGGCGTCTCCAGCGTGAAGACGGTCGTCACCCCGTGGCGTCGCAATTCCTGCGTGAGCGCGGCGAAGAAGGGGCTGATGCGCGCCGGCTCGTTCGTGGTCTCCACCATGGCGCTCAGGCCGTCCACGAACAGGCGCTTCACGCCGCGTCTGCGCACGTCCTCCAGCAGCGTGTGCGCCACCAGGTCCAGGTTGCACTCGGCGGGCATGTTCCACTGGAGCACCAGCCGGCCGTCCTTCACCGCGCCGGCCAGCGACAGCCCCACGTTGGCCGCCTTGTGCATCAGCCGGTCCGGGCCCTCGTAGAAGCTCACCATCAGGCAGGGCTCGCCCAGGCGCAGCCCTTCGGCCAGGTGGCTGACGCCGAGGAGCGTCTTGCCGCAGCCCGGAGGCCCCATCACCAGCGTGGTGGACGCCGCGGCGAAGCCCTCCGGAATCATGGCGTCCAGCGTGGGCACGCCGAAGCGCACGCGCTGTGTGCCCCAGTCCGGCGGCTGCGCGCGGCTGACCATCGTCTCCAGGCGGGGGAACACCTCCAGGCCCGCCTCGGAGATGCGGAAGTGGTGCGAGCCATTGAGGCTGGCGCTGCCCCGGAACTTGCGCACCTGCAGTTCGCGCCACGAACGCATGGCCGCCGTGCGCTCGCGCAGCTCCAGGATGCCGTCCACCATGGTGTATTCCGGGTGCACGGTGGGGCCCACGCTGCTGGTGAGCAGGAGCGCGGTGAAGCGCGACAAGCCGGCGGACACCTGGAGCTCGTGGATGAACTTCTTGAAGTCGCGGCTGCTGCCCGCGGCCTCCTGCGCCTGCACCAGGCCGTCCAGCACCAGGATGCCCGCGCCGTGGTTGCGCATCTCCCGGCGCAGGAGCTCCAGCAGGCCCGGCAGCCCCTGCTCCTCCAGCATGCGGAAGCCGCTGACGTAGTAGATGCGCTGGGGCAGCTGGGAGGCGTCGAAGAACGCCATGCTGCGCAGGTTCGCCAGCATGCGCGAGTGCGACTCGGCCAGGAGCGTCACGTACAGACAGCGCGTGCCCTGGCGCGCCTGCGAGTAACACAGCTGGTTGGCGAAGATGGTCTTCCCCGCGCCGGGCTCCCCCACCACGATGTAGACACCTGAGGCCACCAGGCCACCGCCCAGGATGGCATCCAGTCCGGGAACGCCTGTCGCGATGCGCTCGAAGACGGGCGGGTGCTGCTCGCTAGGGGACATAACGACCGCTCATACCGTAAAACCCGGGGTGTCGCCCTGGGAGTTTCACACCGGGGCCCCCTGAACGCCTGGAGCCCTCTCACCGTGGAAACCCTCGTCCGGTTCGCCGAAGGCCTGGGCCGCTTCTCCGCGCGCTTCGTCCCCAGCGCCTTCGCCATCGCGGTGCTGCTCACCCTGCTCACCATGGCGCTGGCCATGGGCTGGGTGGGCGCCGCGCCGCCGGTGGTGCTGGACGCGTGGGGCGGAGGCTTCTGGGAGTTGCTCACCTTCTCCATGCAGATGGCGCTGGTGATGTTCACCGGCTACCTGCTCGCTCTCACCGCGCCGGTGAAGGCGCTGCTGGAGTGGGTGGCCCGCCTGCCGAAGAGCCCCCGGAGCGCCACCGCCCTGATGGCGGCGGTGTCCATGGCGCTCGCGTATTTCAACTGGGGCCTGTCGCTGGTCGCCAGCGCCATGCTGGTGCGCTTCATCGCGCGCAGGCGCCCGGACGTGGACTACCGGCTGCTGGTGGCGTGCGCCTACTTCGGCCTGGGCGCCACGTGGCACGCGGGCCTGTCCGCCTCCGCGCCGCTGCTGGTGGCGACGCCGGGGCACTTCCTGGAGAAGCAGCTGGGGGTCATCCCCATCGACCGGACGCTGTTCTCCCCCTTCAACGTGGGCCTCACGCTGGCCGCGGTGGCGCTGCTCACGGCGCTGGCGTGGGCGCTGCACCCGTCCCCCGAGCGCACCGTGCGCGTGGAGCCCGCGGTGCTGGAGAAGCTGGGCGACTTCGTCCCGCCGGAGAAGCCCAAAGGGCGCCTGAGCCCCGCGGAGTGGCTGGACCACGCGTGGCTGCTCAACGCCCTCTTCGGCGTGCTGGGCCTGCTGTGGTTCGCGCGGCACCTGTGGCTCCACGGCGGCTGGAAGGCGCTCAACCTCAACGTGGTGAACTTCACCTTCCTCACGTTGGCGGTGCTGCTGCACGGCACGCCCGCGCGGCTGCTCAAGGCGAGCGAGGAGGCAGCGAGCGTGCTGCACGGCATCGTGCTGCAGTTCCCGCTGTACGCGGGCATCTACGGCATCTTCAAGGCCACGGGGCTCACGGACCGCATCGGGGAGCTGTTCGTGTCGCTGTCCACGCAGCAGACCTTCCCCGCCATCGTGTATCTGTACAGCGGCGTGGTGAACTACTTCGTGCCCTCTGGTGGATCCAAGTGGGCCATTGAAGCGCCCTACCTGCTGGACGCGGCGGGACGGCTGGGTGTGGCGCCGGAGAAGGTGGTGCTGGCGTACGCGTGGGGCGACATGGCCACCGACCTCATCCAGCCCTTCTGGGCGCTGCCGCTCCTGGCCGTGGCGCGGTTGGAGTTCAAGGACATCCTCGGCTTCCTGCTGGTGGCCTTCCTCGCGTACCTGCCGTTGGTGACGCTGGGCTTCTTCCTGTTCGGATAGCGCGGCGCGGCGTCCCCGGTGCGAAAGCCCGGTATCCGGGACTCGGGGAATGGCGTGGGATGTTTCATGGTAGACAAGCACACCAAGGGGCCGGACGTGGGCCGGCCGCCTTCAACATCAACGAGGGGACCCCAAGTCATGAAGAGCCTGTTCAACGGAAGCGTGCTGTGCGCGGTGCTGGGTGTGGCGGCGGTGGCGGGAGCGCAGGAGGCGGCGGCGCCGGCGGCGGAGTCGGTGAAGGCCCCCAGCGCGGACGCGGTGCGCGAGACCTGGAACTACTTCTACAAGGGCCAGGGCCAGGGTCCCGTGCTGGTGGAGGCCAAGCTCTGCACGGAGGTGGCCAAGGACGGCCCCAACAAGTACGAGTGCACCGCCGAGGTGGGCCCCGAGGGCGTCAAGGCGAACACCAACGTGATGCTGTGGCAGAGCTACCTGGTGCCCCAGGGCGACTCCATCGACGACATCACGGTGCAGGTGAAGCAGGGCGCCACCGTGCGCGAGACGAAGGACGTGAAGGTGAAGGGCGAGGGCTGGCGCGCGCGTCAGTGGACCGGCGTGCGGCTGCCCAAGGCCGGCGCGTGGACCGTGACCGTCATGCGCGGCGACCAGGTGCTCAAGGAAGTGCAGGTGAAGGTGCTGTAGGCCTTCATCCCGTCCAACACATAACACATACATCGACGCCCGCCGGGGAGACCCGTGCGGGCGTCTTTCTTTACCGCCTCCCCTCCCTCCGGTCGGCAGGAATTACCGGCTGACGGACACGGCCTCTGCCCTTCTATCGGGCTCCCCGAGGCTTCCGCCGAGGGGACTCCTTTGCCAGGACACGTTGGCCGCGCGCTTGCAGTAGGGATTGGGCGCGGTTGAAGGGCGGCGGTGGCGTGGATTCGGATGGCGGTGTTCGTGGGGGGACTCTTTCTCGTGGGGTGCGAGGAAGCCCGAGCCACGGCACCGCGCATCCCGGTGCTCGGCGAGGTGGGTGGACAGGTAGCGCCAGAGGGCGTGGAGGCACACGTGTGGTCGCGGACCCTGATGGTTGGGGACCCACAGGCTCCGCACGCGGTGGTGACCTCCAACGGGGACGTCCTGGTGGCGGCGACCTATCAAGAACCCATCGACCTGGGGGCGGGTCCCCTGCCCTTCAATCGCAACGTCGTGGCGCCACACCTGCTGGTGGCGCGGTATTCGTCGGAAGGCACGCTGAAGTGGGCGCGAGGCTGGACGCCCGGGCATGAGGCGCGGGCCCGCGTGGGTGGCCTGGCGGTGGACGCCTCCGACAACATCTTCCTCACGGGCATGTCCGCGGGCTTCACCCGCGAAGGCGCCACGCTGCCGGAGGGGCCGTTCCTGGCCCGGCTGGACGGCGGTGGCGCGCTGGATTGGGTGCGCTCGCTGCCGGGTGAGGGCCCGGTGGCGGTGAACGGCGTCACGTCCGACCAGCACGGGGGCGCGGTGCTGGTGGGGGACTTCGCCGGCGCGCGCGACCTGGGAGAGGGATTGAAGCGCACGCCCCATGGCAGGCACGCGGGCTTCGCGTTGAGCGTGGGCTCCAAGGGCGAGCAGCGTTGGAGCCGCGTGTGGATGCCTTCAAGCGAGGGCGAGGTCTCCGCGCGGGCGGTGGCGGTGGATGTCTTTGGCGACGTGCACGTGGTGGGCGGCTACGCGGGGGCGGTGTCGTTTGGAGACGCCACGTTCGTCACCGTGCGCCAGCACACGCCCTTCGTGGTGAAGCTCAGCCGGGACGGCGACCACGTCTGGAGTCACGACGTGCGCGGCACGGATGGCGCCGCGGTGTCCGTGGCCGTGGGAGCGGACCGCGTCTTCGTGGGTGGAGGCTTCAGCGGCCGGCTGTACTTCCAGAAGACCTTCCACCGCGCGGACTCGCGCGACGGCTTCCTCCTGGCCTACGACGCGAACGGCGGCCAGCAGTGGGCGCGCACCTTCCCCACCGGCGCGCCGATGGTGGCCACCGACGACGCGGGCCAGTTGACGGTGGCGGGCGGCCATGACGGCGGTCTCGCCCTGGGTGGGGGCAGCCTGCCTCCGGGCCTGTACGTCGCGAAGCTGTTGCCGGAAGAGGGCACGTCGCTCTGGGTGCGCGGGTTCGCGAGCCCCGGCACCGTGGCCCAGGCCAAGGCCGTGAGCGTGGACGCGTCCGGGGGCGTGCTGCTCGCCGGAGGCTTCAACCGGTCCGTGCCGGAGGACGGACCGTCACGGCCGCTGCAGGACGGCTTCCTGCTCAAGCTCCATCCCTGACTTCAGGCCCCGATGCCCTCGGGGTCCGTGGCCAGCTCGCCGCCCAGGTGCATGCCCGTCTGGCAGCGGTAGTCCGTGACGAGCGACGCGGCCAGCACCTTCACGCCCAGCAGCACGTGCAGCGCCGCCGCCACTGGCGAACGCTTCGCGTACCCCAGCACGAAGGGCGCCAGCACCGCGCCCAGGCCATAGGCGTAGTCCGCCAGCTCGTGCGCCTCGATGGGGATGAGCTTCGTGAGGCTCAGCCGGTAGTCCGTGAACAGCGACACGCCCACCGCGGCCCCGCCCAGCGCCCAGCCGGCCGCCTTCGCCTTGCTGTCACCGGACGCGCTCCCCACCGCCACCAGCGCCGCACCGCCCACGTAGTCCAGCACCGAGTGCAGGTCCTGCGACAGCCAACGGCGCAGCGGCAGCCGGCCGAACAGCGGACGCGACAGGATGCCCGCCGCCGCGCTGTGGTCCCTCATCCGGCGCCACTCGCGGCGCGCGGCGCCCTCCGCGCGCGGAGGAACTGGGGGCAGCAGGGTCTCGGGGCCTCGGACCTCGTACATGACGTGACTCCTCTCCCGGCCGTCGTGGCCTTGCCCGGAACGGTAGCCACGCCTCCAAACCCAGGCGCTGGAGCCGCCCCTGCTCCACGCCCGCCTGCCTGTGCCAACAACGGTGGGGGGGCTGACTACCCCACGAACTGTTGGCTGCTCAGCAAGGGGGCTTCCACCCACCCCTCCCCGCCGGGCAGACTGTCGTTCGCACTCAGGCCCTCACATTTCGAGAGGACCGACCGCTCCCGGGCGGTGGGTGCCACGCCCCACCCAACAAAGAGAAGACGATTCATGGCTACTGGTACGGTGAAGTGGTTCAACGATGCGAAGGGCTTTGGCTTCCTCACTCAGGACGGCGGTGGTGAGGACGTGTTCTGCCACCACAGCGCCATCAACATGGACGGCTTCCGCACCCTACAGGAAGGTCAGAAGGTGGAGTTCGAGGTGACGCGTGGCCCCAAGGGCCTGCAGGCGCAGAACGTCCGCTCAGTGGGTTGATCTCAACCCGCTCCGGGTCAACCCCAGAGCACGGAAGCCCGGTTCCGCTCACGCGGGCCGGGCTTCTTCATTTTTACAACCTACCCAGAAGGAATAACACGCAATTCCTTTCAAACCTTACACCCTCCAAGGAATCAAGGGGGGGCTGGTGAAAGTCCGAAAGACGTCTGTTAGGCTTTGATCCTGCGAGGGAGGGCGCACCTATGTTCGAAGTCACCAACGATGTCAGCCGTCGGACCATCACTGCCCGCATGAGCGGTTTCATGCGGCCGAACGAAATGAAGGAGTACGTGGCCGTCTACAAGAAGGCCACGGACAGCTACGGCGGAGGGCGGCACCTGGTTCTGGCCGACATGCGGGGTCTGCGCCCGCTGGAGCCGGAATCCGCGAAGCTGTTCTCCGAGATCGTCGACCACGGGCGCAAGAATGGCTGCGCGATGTGCGCGCACGTGTCGGACTCCACCATCGCGCGCCTGCAGACGGCCCGCGTGGCGTCGGAAGCATCCCCCAACGACGACATCACCGTGGATTGTGTGTCGCTGGAGGAAGCGCAGAACCAGCTCGCCAAGGCGCGCGTGCGCCTGCTCAACGGCGACGGCATGTCGGCCGTGCGCTAGAGCTGTCCTCCCGGGCAGGACGCCCGCGAACGCCCCGTCTCCGGCAAGGCCCGGAGCCGGTGGCCCGAAGCGGAAGAGGCCCACCCGGGATTTGTTTCATCCCCCTTGTTTCAAATGAAAGGCGCGGGTGACGGCACCGTCACCCGCGCCTTTTGTTTCATGCCCTGAGGCCTCAGGCCGCGCGGTCGTGCGCCGCGGGCGCGTCCACGGAGAGCGTGGCGTTCGGGCCCTGCGCGCGGGGCTGCTTCTTGCGGAAGGACAGCTTCTCCATCGCCGCGAACACCACCGGCACCACCAGCAGCGTGAGGAAGGTGGAGGTGATGACGCCGCCGATGACGGAGATGGCCATGGGGGCGCGGAACTCGGAGCCGATGCCCGTGCCCACGGCGGTGGGCACCATGCCAATGGCCATGGCCGCGCTCGTCATGAGGATGGGGCGCAGGCGGCGGGGGCCGGCCTTGAGCAGGGCCTCGTCCACGGAGTCACCCTCGCGCAGGTGCTGGAGCGCGCCGTCGATGAGGAGGATGGCGTTCTTCGTGACGAGGCCCATCAGCAGGATGACGCCAATCATGGCGCCCATGCTGAGGTGGTAGTTCGTGACGACGAGTCCCAGCAGCGCGCCCACGAGCGCCAGCGGCAGCGACACCATGATGGTGAAGGGGTGCTTGAAGGACTCGAACTGGCTGGCGAGCACCATGTAGATGAAGACGAAGGCCAGCAGGAACGCGATGCCGAACGCGTCGTTCTGCTCATCCAGGCTCTTCATCTGGCCGTCGTAGACGATGGCGTAACCGGGCGGCAGCGGCTTCTGGGCGATGGCGGCCTTGAGCTTCGTGGCCACGTCCCCCAGCGCGGCGCCCTTGGCCAGCTGGGACACGACGGCCACCTGGCGCTCGCGGTTCTCGTGCTCGATGACGCTGGGGCCGTCCTTGAGCGACACCTCCGCCACGTCCGTCACCTGGTGCAGGCCGCGGGGCGTGGCGATCATCAGCTGGCGCACGCGCTCCGGCGTGGCGCGGTCCTGCTCGCGCAGGCGCACGCGGATGTCCGTCTCGTCCGTGCCCTCGCGCAGCTTGGCCGTCACGTCACCGTCGATGGCCAGCCGCAGCTGCGTGGCGAGCGCCCCGGCGGACAGGTCCATGTCCGCGGCGCGCGCGCGGTCGATTTGAATCTGGAGCTCCGGCTTGGCCGGGTTGGAGTCCACGCGCACGTCGGAGGTGCCCAGGGTGCGCAGGATGCTGGCGACGCGCTCGGCCTCCTCGTTGACGCGCTTCAGGTCCGGGCCCACCACGCGCACCATGATGGGGTACCAGTCCCCCAGGCCTTCGATGGACGGCGGGTCCGACAGGGTGATGGCGGTGGAGACCAGGTTGGGGACCAGCAGCGCGCGGGCCTCCTCCTTGAGGACGGGGATGCTCTTGGTGCGCTGGTCCTTGCCCACGGTGAGCACGCGCAGGCGCGCCTTGTAGACGTCTCCGTTGGGGCCGACCGTCGTGTAGATGTCCGTGACTTCGGGGATCTTCTTGAGCAGCACCTCCGCTTCCGCGGCGCGCTCCGTGGTCTGAGCCAGGTTGGCGGAGTCCGGCAGCTGCAATTCGACGATGAGCTGCGAGCGGTCCTCCGCGCTCATGAACTCCACGCCCAGGCGGCTGGCAGCGCCGAAGGACAGGAACAGCGCCAGCACGGTGAGGCCGGCGGTGGTCCACTTGTGGCGCAGCACCCAGCCCAGGATGCGGGCGTAGGTGGACTCCGTGGCCTCCAGGAAGCGGCGCAGCGCGCGGAAGACGGCGGGCTCGTGCCGCGGCTCCCCTGGCTTGTGCGCCTTGGCGAAGCGCGCGGACAGCATGGGGTCCAGCGTGAAGGAGATGAACAGCGAGATGAGCACCGCCACGGAGATGGTGATGCCGAACTGCTTGAAGAACTGACCCACGATGCCGGGCATGAAGGCCACGGGGATGAACACCGCCACCAGGGCCAGCGTGGTCGCGAGCACCGCCAGGCCCACGTCCCGGGTGCCGTTGGACGCGGCGCTCATCGGGTCCTCGCCCTGCTCCAGCCGGTGGGTGATGGCCTCACGCACCACCACCGCGTCGTCAATGAGCAGACCGATGGCCAGGGACAGCGACAAGAGCGTCATCTGGTTGAGCGAGTAGCCCAGCACATACATCACGAAGAACGTGCCGATGACGGACGTGGGCAGCGCGAGCGCGGAGATGAACGTGCCGCGCGGGTCCAACAAGAACATCAGGATGATGAGGACCGCCATCAGGCCGCCGAAGATGAGGGCGACCCACACCTCGTGGGTGTTGGCGCGGATGAGGTCCGACTGGTCGATGAGCAGCGTGGCCTGGAAGCCCTGCCCCACCACCGGCGTCATGTCCGCGAGCGTCTTCTTCACCGCGTCGCTGACGCTCACGGTGTTGGAGCCCGGCTGCTTCACGATTTCGAGCACCACGGCGTCGCGGGCGTTGAGGCGCGCGGTGGTGCGGCGCTCGGCGACGCCGTCCGTGACGGTGGCGATTTCCTCCAGGCGCACCTGCGCGCCGGTGCTGCTGCGGGCGATGGGCAGCTTCTGCAAATCCTCCACGCTGCGGAACTCGCCCATGGCGCGCACGGTCAGCTCGTTGGGCCCCAATTGCAGACGGCCCGCGGGCAGGTTGAGGTTCTCCATGGCGATGCGCTGGGACACCTGCGACGGCGCGATGCCCACCGCGCGGGCCTTGTCCAAGTCGATGTCGACCTGGATTTCGCGCGTGTCGCCACCGGTGATGCGCACCTCCGCCACGCCGGCCAGCTGCGCGAGCGCGGGCTTGATGCGGTCATCCAGCAGCTTGCGCAGCGCCTGGGACTTCATGTCCGCGGAGATGGCGTAGGTGAGGATGGGCGCGGCGGACAGGTCCACGCGGCTGACGATGGGCGCGTCCGCGTCCGTGGGCAGCTTGTTGACGGCCTGGCCCACCTTGTCGCGCACGTCCTGGACGGCGGTGTCCAGGGCGGTGCCCAGCGTGAAGGACACCACCACGGTGCCCACGTTCTCACGGCTGAAGGAGTGGATTTTATCCACGCCGCTGATGCCGGCGACCGCGTCCTCCAGGGGCTTGATGACCTGGGTCTCGATTTCGCCCGGGCCCGCGCCCTTGTAGAGGGTGTTGACCACCACCACGGGGAAGCTGACGTCCGGGTAGAGGTCGGTGCCCAGGCGCTTGAGGCCCATCACGCCCAGCACGATGAGCAGCAGGGACACCATGGCCGTGAACACCGGCCGTCGGATGGAAACGTCACTGAGAATCATTGGAAGAGCTCACGCACGCCGCGCGCGAAGGAAGGCCGCGGCGAAAAGGGGCGGCTTGCGGCTACTTCACGGAGACGCGGGTGCCGGGGGTCAGGGAGGGCGTGGGGAAGTCCACCACCTGCTGGAGGACGGCCGCGGCGCGCACCACCACCTCGCGGTCGCGGCGCTCCAGCACCTGCACGTCCACGCGCTGGAGCGAGCCGTCACTGACGACCAGGACGTGGTCCCCGTTGGAGGAGGACAGCGCCGTCGTGGGCAACAGCTGCGCCTCCTGGGTCTCGCCCAGCTTCAGCATGGCGCGCGCCAGGGTGTGGGCCACGAAGCGGCCGTCCGCGTTGGGCACGGCGATCTCCACCGGGATGCGGCGGGTGGTGGGGTCCGCGGAGGGCAGGATGGTGCGCACCACGGCCTCGTCGGTGGACGCGCCGTTGCCCAGCGCCGCCACGCGCACCTTCGTGCCGGGCTTGAGCAGCGCGCGCGCCCCTTCCGCCACGGTGGTGCGGAAGACGAGCGTGTCCAGCTGCTCCAGCGTGAAGAGGGGCGAGCCCGGCCCCACCGTGGCGCCCGTCTGGTCCGGGGACTCGATGAGCGTGCCCGCGAAGGGCGCCTTCAGGTCGTGCCGGCGGCGCGACGCGCGGGCCTGCGCCAGCTGCGCCTTCGCGGCCATCACCTGCGCCTGGGCCTGCGCGGCGGCGGCCACGGCGTTCTTGTGCTGCTGGTCGCTGACACCACCGCCGGTGCTGAGCTTCTCCGTGCGCTCGGCCGCGTCCTGCGCCATGGAGGCGCCGGCCTCCGCGGCGGCGACGGCGGCCTCCGCGCCGGCCACCTGCGCGTCCACGATTTCGGAGTTGAGCTGGGCGAGCGTGTCGCCCTTCTTCACGGCCTGGCCCTTGTGGATGCGCACCGTCTCCAGGCGGCCGCCCACCTCGAAGCCGACCTGGAGGCCCTGGGCGGGGTACAGCGTGCCCGTCACCTCTTCCGACTGCGAGGCCTGCACGCCGCGCGCGGAGACGACCTTCACGGCCGGCGCCGGCTTGTCCTGGCCAGCGGCGGCGGCGGCGGCGGGCGGCGAGGACGCATCCGCCTTGTCACAACCGGAGAGCGCGAGCGCGGCGGCCATTCCCAGGGCGGTGAGGGCGCGGGAGGCAGAGGGCTTCGTGGACGGTTTCACGGGCGTTTCCTTGGCGGGCGGTGCGGGTGGGCCGCGCGGGCGTGGCGCCGGCGCGTGGAAGGAGGCGAAGAGGGACGGGCAAGGGCGGCGGGCGTCGCGGGCACGGCCTCGCGGGGCAGCGAGCCTTCGTGCATCAGACGCTGGAGGCCCACGGCCCAGACGGCCAGGTCCGGCTTCTGCGTCAGCCGCCCCATGCGCCGGGCCAGCAGCAGATAGGTGCCCACGATGAAGGAGCCAAAGAGGCTGGGGTCCACGTCCGGGGTGTCCGGATGCTGGCCGCGCAGGTGGTGGAACTCCCGGGCGATGCGCTCCACCTCGCGGTCCACCACGTCCCACATGACGGACTCGAAGGCGGTGCCCTGGCTGCCCACGATGAGCGCGGTGACCAGCTCACGCTGCTCCCACATGAGCTCCAGCATCTCCACGTCGAGCGCGGCCTCCATGCGCAGGAAGTCGCGGTAGCGCTCCGAGCGCACGGCGACGTCCCCGGGGCCCGGCAGGCCGCTGTGGTCGGCGCGGAAGCGGTCCATGCAGGACATGCGCTTCGTGGCCAGCCGCTCCAGCTCCTCCAGGAAGCCCTCCACCAGCGCCGCGAAGAGGGCCTCCTTCGAGGGGAAGTGCAGGTAGAAGGCGCCCTTGGACAGGCCGCTGGCGGCGGTGATGTCGCTGATGCGCGCGCCCTTCACGCCCCGCTTCGCGAACTCCGCCCGCGCGGACGCGATGAGCGCGCTGCGGGCTTTCGGGTCGGCGGGGCGGGGCATGGCGGACGCATTCCTAACCCGCCGGTCAGAAATAGAACAGTCGTTGCTGACCGCCGGGTCAGGAATCCGAGGGGCGTGTCGGCGGGGGGCGCAGGAGTGCGGAGCAGAGCGGACATGCGGGCGGGGCGTGGGGGGCGTCCCGGCGGTGCAGGTCCAGGATGGCGCGGGACACCTCCGCCAGCTCGCGGCGCACCTCGCGGCGGGCGCCCTTCACGCGCTGGATGCGCATGTCGTCGTAGCCGGTGGTCTGGTGGCGCATCCAGGCGATGACGGCGGCCTCCGCGCGCCTCTCAATGGGGATGCGCTCCGTGCGGGCGACGGTGCCGCTGCCCACGGGGGTGGCGTGGCCGGCGACCATCACGGCCAGGCGCTTGGCGTGGGGGAGCCACGCGGGGCTGAAGGCGAGGAAGCGCAGGACGGCGTTGGCGAAGTCGACCTCGTACTCGGCCTGCTCCTTGGCGCGGCGCTCGCGGCCCTGGGCCAGCTTCTTGGCGTAGGCGGGGGTGGCGCGCTCATCGTCCAGGGCGGCGCGGGCGTGGACGATGTGGGCCTCCGGCGCCCACACGCCCCGGGAGAAGAGCTTGCGGCCCACCTTCTCCACCACGGTCCAGGAGGGGCCGGCGGCCTTCACGCGGCGGGTGAGGCCGGCGTCGCCGGGGGGAAGGAGGGCCCAGCCGTCAGGAACGGTGAGCAGGCGGCCGTCCTGGGCTTTCACCCGGCGGGGGTCGGCCGTGGGGCCGACCGTCAAGGAATCAGGCATGGGGGAGGGTCCGAAAGGGCCGGCTGCATAGCACGCCCCCTCGCACCCTGGTAAATGCCCCGGGAACGCGCGCGCCGGGACAGACTCCGCGCGTGCGAGGAGGCCACTCTCGACGTGGGAAGCGCTGGCATGTCCCTACTGAGGCTCACCTTCCTCGGCACCTCCGCCGCACAGCCCACGCTGCATCGAGGCCTCTCCGGCCTGGCGGTGAAGGCGGACGCGGACCTGCTCCTGTTCGACTGTGGTGAGGGCACCCAGCGGCAGATGGTGCGCTTCGGCACGGGCTTCACCGTGGACGCGGCGTTCTTCACGCACTTCCACGCCGACCACTACCTGGGAATCATCGGCTTCTTGCGCACGCTGGGGATGATGGGCCGCACCGCGCCCATGCACCTGTACGGGCCTCCTCCCGCGCGCCGGCTGCTGCACCAGGCCGTGCACCTGGGGCTGGAGTCGCTGGCCTTCCCGGTGGAGATCCACGAACTGAAGGACGGGGACACGGTGCGCCGCAATGGCTACACCGTGCAGGCGGTGGGCGTGGACCACCGCATCCACGCGCTGGGCTACGTGCTGGCGGAGGACGGCCGCCCGGGGAGATTCCACCTGGAGAAGGCGCGGGAGCTGGGCGTGCCGGAGGGACCGTCCTTCGGCAAGCTGCAGAAGGGCGAGTCCATCACGCTGCCGGATGGGCGCGTGGTGAAGCCGGAGGACGTGCTGGGCGAGTCGCGGTCCGGGCGGCGGCTGGTGATTTCCGGTGACACGCGGCCGTGCCCGGCGCTGGTGCAGGCGGCGAAGGACGCGGACCTGCTGGTGCACGAGTCCACCTTCTCCGACGACGAGCAGGCGCGCGCGCAGGAGACGCGGCACTCCACCGCGCGGGAGGCGGCCCAGGTGGCGCGGGAGGCGGGAGCGAAGCGGCTCATCCTCACCCACCTGTCCAGCCGCCACGACACCGACCCCGGACGGCTGCTCACGCAGGCGCGTGAGGCGTTCAAGGGGCCGGTGGAGGTGGCTTTCGACGGCCTCACCGTGGAGCTGCCGCTGCGCGACTGACGTCCGGTGTCGCGCGGGCGGCGGGCCTTCCCACGGTGCGGCGGGACTACTCGATCTTCTTCGCCTCGGCCTTGAGGGCGGAGGCGGCGTCGGGGTCCACCTTCTGGAGCAGCTCCCACTCCAGCTCGGAGTCGCGCCGCATCTGGGAGTTGCCGGCGCCGTTCACGCCCTCCCTCTGCTCATTGGCGCGCCCGTCGGTGCTGTCGGCGGCGCGGGACTCGGAGCGGTCCTGGCGGCGGAACTCCACCGCGCACTGGCCGGGCCCCCGCTCGAAGCCGCGCACCAGGTAGCGCGCGTAGGAGGTGCCCAGCGAGGAGGGAGCGCTGGTCATCAGCCACTCCGTCGTGGTCTCGAAGCCGGTCTGCGCGTTCGTCACGGAGAAGCCCTTCTCCTTGACCAGGGCCAGGGCCGCCGGCCACACCTCCGCGATGGGCTTGCGGTAGACGTGGCCCATGGCCTTGTCCTCCAGGTACGACTGCTGACGGCGCGCGGCGCAGCCGCTGCTGAAAGCGAGGGCGAGGGCGGACACCACGAGCAGCGCCGAGGCGCGGGACGATTTCGAGGGATTCATTGCTCCGGACTCCATGAAAGGGAAGACGGCTGCGGAATTTCGCCCGGCGCGGGCCTGGAAGCCAAGTCCGGGCCCGTCCGAAAGAGGGTTACCCCCAGCAGGCAACCTTCATTTGGCTAGAGCCCGGCCGCCTTCCGGTGATGCGTCCGGCGTCGCACATCCGCGCGCACGAGGCCGTCCGGGGGGCCGGGGGCGGGGCCATGCTGGCGGGCGGACATGATTCCCATCAGCGACGACAACCCGACCCTGCGCACCCCGGTGATGACGTACCTCCTGCTCGCGACCCTGGGGCTCACCTGGGTGTTCTTCCAGGGCGCGGGCTTCAACGTGGTGGCGCTGGCCACCAGCATCTGCGAGCTGGGCATGGTGCCCGGGGAGCTCACCGGCCGCGCGCCGCTGGGACAGGCGGTGCCGCTGGGGGACGGGCTGGCGTGCGTGGTGGACAACGAGGCCATCAACCGCCTCACGCCGCTCACGTCCATGTTCCTGCACGGCGGCTGGGGGCACCTCTTGGGCAACGTGCTGTTCTTCTGGGTCTTCGGAAACAACATCGAGGACAGCATGGGGCGCTTGCGCTTCCTCGTCTTCTACCTGGTGTGCGGGCTGGTGGCGGCGGCGGCGCACGTGGCGGTGGACCCCACGTCGCCGGTGCCCACGGTGGGCGCGTCCGGCGCCATCGCGGGCGTGCTGGGCGCGTACCTGGTGCTCTATCCGCGCGTGCGCGTGAACATGCTGTTCATCATCTTCATCCTCATCCGCGTCTTCCCCATCCCCGCGTGGGCCGTGCTGGTGTGGTGGTTCGTGCTCCAGGTCATCACCGGCCTGCCGCAATTGATGACGCTGCGGCCGGAGGTGTCCGGCGGCGTTGCCGTATGGGCGCACATCGGCGGGTTCGTGGCGGGCATGGTGTTGATCAAACTCTTCGAGAACCCCCGCTACACGTCACAGCGCACGACGTGGCGGCACCGGATGCACCCGAACCACCCGTAGTAAGGCGAGCGGGCGGACAGGCCCGCGCCGGCCCGGGATGCGGATGCGACAGGGCGCCCCGACATTGGGGGATGGTGTTCTTCGCGCCGTGAGGAGGCGGGCATGGGAGCGGACGGAAAGTCGGAAGGGCTCTGCGTGGACGCGCCGCCGCCACGCAAGCGGGTGCTCATCCTGGGGGGCGGCTTCGCGGGGATGTACGCGGCGCTGCACCTGGAGCGGCTGCTGGGGAAGCGGGACGACGTGGAGGTGACGCTCGTCAGCCGCGACAACTTCTTCCTCTTCACGCCCATGCTCCACGAGGTGGCGGCGAGCGACCTGAACGCGACCGCCATCGTCATCTCGCTGCGCAAGCTGCTGCCGCGCATGACGTTCGTGGAGGGCGACGTCAGCGGGCTGGACCTGGAGTCCAAGCGGGTCACGGTGGCGCACGGCGGGCTGGACGGCCACAGTCACACGCTGGAGTACGACTCCGTGGTGCTGGCCATGGGCTCGGAGACGAACTTCTTCGGCAAGCCGGGCCCGCGCGACTACACGCTGACCATGAAGACGCTGGGCGACGCGATGCTCCTGCGCAACTGCCTGGTCGACCGGTTGGAGGAGGCGGACGCGGACTGCATCGCCACGGGCGCACGCAACGCCATCGTCACCTTCGTGGTGGTGGGCGGCGGCTTCGCGGGCGTGGAGACGGCGGGCGCCATCAACGACTTCATCCACGGCGCCCTGCCCTTCTATCCCAACATCCAGCACGCCAACGTGCGCGTGATGCTGGTGCATGGCGGCAAGGAGGTGCTGCCGGAGCTGGGTGAGGACCTGGGCGCGTACACGCGCAAGAAGCTCATCGAGCACGGCATCGAGGTGCGCACCGGCGTCCACGTGAGGGACGTGACCGCGGCGGGCGTGGAGCTGCCTGACGGCACGGTGGTGCCCACCAAGACGGTGGTGTGGACCGCGGGCGTCACGCCGCCGTCCCTGCTGTGCACGCTGCCGTGCGAGAAGGAGCGCGGGCGGCTCAAGGTGAACGAGCGCATGGAGGTGCCCGGCTTCCCGGGCGTGTGGGCGCTGGGCGACTGCGCGTCGGTGCCGGACGTCACCAACGGAGGCAAGCCCTGCCCGCCCACCGCGCAGCACGCGCTCCGTCAGGGCGTGACGGTGGCGCGCAACGTGTGCGCGGCGCTGAAGGGTCAGCCGGGGAAGCCGTTCCGCTACCGGATGCTGGGGCAGCTGGCGACGATTGGCCAGCGCTCGGGCGTGGCGCGCATCCTGGGGCTGAAGTTCTCCGGCACCTTCGCGTGGGTGCTCTGGCGCACCATCTACCTGTTCAAGCTGCCGAAGCTGGAGACGAAGGTGCGCGTGGCCATGGGCTGGACGCTGGACCTGCTCTTCCGCAAGGACGTGGTGCAGCTCATCGGCCCGCGTGAGTTGGATCAGCTCACGCTGCCGGCCCTGCCGCTCAACAGCCGCCAGCAGGTGCGCCAGGTGCAGGCGCTGCACCCGCGCACGCAGCACTGAGTGTCATTGGGCTCAGACGAGCGGCGGCAGGTGGTGCAGCAGCCGCTCCAGGTCCGGCTGGAGGTCGTCCGGGGTGGCGGTGGCCAGCTCCTCGTGGGCGTGCGTGCCCCAGGTGACGGCGTAGGTCTTGAGGCCCGCGGCCTGGCCCGCGCGCAGGTCCAGCGTGGTGTCACCCACCATCCACAGGCCGCCGGTGCCCAGCGCCTTCAGGGCGTGGTGGATGACGTCCGGCGCGGGCTTGTGCGGGAAGCCATCCGTGCCCTGCACGTGGTGCAGCAGGCCGCCCAGCCCCATCGCGTCCACGAAGCGCCGCGCCATGTCGCCGCGCTTGGTGGTGGCGACGGCGAGCAGGTAGCCCCGTTCGCGCAGCGTGCGCAGGACGCGCTCCACGCCGGGGAAGGGCCGGGAGCGCCGGTGGAAGTTCAGCGGATAGTGCTCGCGGTAGGCCACGCAGAGCGTGGTGGCGTGCTCGGGCGCGAAGCGCGTGTACATGGCCTCCAGCGGCTGGCCGATGAGCGCGCGCACCTCCGAGACGGAGGGCGCGGGCAGACCATGGTGCGTGAAGCCGTGGAGGAAGCTGTCGATGATGTCCGGCAGCGAATCCACCAGCGTGCCGTCCAGGTCGAAGCAGATGCCGCGAGGGGTGACAGTGCTCACCCGTTGCTCCATACGCCCTCCAGGGCCGCGTGTCCTGGCCCGTCCGATATGCTTTCACCCGCCGTGCGTTCCCTCCCCTGGAAGGGCGCACGCCAGCGGGGGGAGCCATGCGACGCACGAAGCAGAGGGACGGCTTCTGGGTGGCCCCGGAGGTGCCAGGGCTGGAGCTTCACCGGGCGGCATACACCCGATGGACCTTTCCCAAGCACTCGCACGATGCCTTCTCGCTGTGCGCCTATGATGCGGGCGCGGAGTCGCTGTACCTGCAAGGGCAGCGGGTGGTGGCCTCGGTGGGCAGCTTCCTGGTCGTGCCTCCTGGAGAGATGCACGAAGGCCGAGAAGCGGACCCGAGCGTCGGGTGGGCGTATCGCATCCTCTACATCCCGCCCCCGCTGCTCATCCGCGCGGCGGAGGAGACCGGGGCGCCCCCGGGCACCCTGCCCGGCTTCACGTCTCCCGTGCTTAAGGACGCAGCCCTGCTGGAGCGCTTCACCGTCACCTTCGACGCGCTGAAGGGCGGCGGCGTCTCCCACCTGGAGCGCGAGGAGCGGCTGCTGGGATTGCTGGTGGCGCTGCTGCGCCGGCACGCGAGCCTGCCCCACCGGCGGCGGGCGACCCAGTGCGCGCAGGGCGTGAAGCGGGCGCGCGAGCTGCTGGAGGCACATCCCACGCGCAACCTCTCCCTGGAGATGCTCGCGCGCGTCGCGGGGCTCAGCCCGTGGCACCTGGTGCGCGCGTTCCACCGTCAGTTCGGACAGACGCCGCAGGTGTTCCAGCGGGCCCTGCGGCTGCGGCTCGCGCAGGAGTTGCTGGCGGGGCCGCTGCCCATGGCGGAGGTGGCGCTCGCGGCCGGGTTCACGGACCAGAGCCACCTCATCAAGCACTTCGGCCGCACCCTCGGCGTCACGCCCGGCGAGTACCGGGCCGCGGCGCACGCGGGGCGTGGACCGCGCAAGCACGTACAATCCCGCGCGCCCGTGCATCCGTAGTTTGGAGCCCTCTTCTCAAGGAGGGGTCCACACATGCAGACGCACATCATCGCGGTGGCGGTGCTCACGGGATGGCTCATGGGTTGCGCGCCGGACGCAATGCCAGACGAGGTGACGCCGGATCCCGCCGCCTCTTCCGATGAAGCACTGGAAGCGCGGAGCTGGGGCGCGGTGGTGCTGCCACCGAGTGCCCGCGTGTACGGCCGGCCCATCACCGCATGGGCGAAGGAGTGGTACCGCTGGCACTTCCGCGTGCCGGCGGACCGCAGCCCCATGCTGCGGCTGGAGCAGGACTGCGACGAGGACCAGGACGGCCCGGTCTACTTCGTCCCCACGTATGACCTGGACACCACGTACCAGCGCACCTGCCGCGTCCCTCGGAACCGGCCCGTGCTGGTGCCGCTGTGGGTCATCATCAATGACTATCCGTGCCCCGACCCGTCCTTCGAACCGGCGCCGGGCCAGTCACTGGAGGCCTTCCTCCGCCAGGGCGCCATCGACTTCAACAATGGCACGCAGGACCTGGTGGTCACCGTGGATGGCCGGCGCGTGGACACCCGCCGTCACCGTCACACCAGCGGCCTGTTCACCTTCGACGCGGACCCCAGCCTCGTGGGGAAGATTCCAGACCCGTGCCTCGTGGGAGGCGAGCAGCGCGGCGTGACGGACGGGTGGTGGCTGATGCTCCAGCTCGCCCCGGGGGCGCACGTGGTGCGCGTGCAGGCCCTGGCGCCCTTCGGCGCGCCCATTGATTACACATACACGCTGCGCGTGGGGCGCTAGGCACCGGTGACTCGCGGGACTGGCCGTCGCGAGGGGCGTGCGTCAGAGTGCCGCGCGATGTCCCGGGACTTTCCTGCCCGGGCGAACGGTCATGGCGGGTGCGCGGATGATGCGAGGACGTCTCGGTTGGATGCTGGGGGCGCTGGTCCTGTGTGCGGGCGCGGGCTGTTCGCGGCGCGTGCCAGAGGGAGCGCCCGCGGAGCAGGCGGTCGCGGACGCGCCCACGGTGTACGTGGCCAGGCGCATCCGCACGCTGGATGCCGCGAAGCCGGACGCCCAGGCGCTCGCCGTGCGGGACGGCAAGGTGCTGGCCGTGGGCACACGTGAGGAGGTACTCGCCGCGGCGGGCACCACCGCGCGCGTGGTGGAGCTGGGTGACGCGACGGTGGTGCCCGGCCTCACGGATTCGCACGGGCACCTGGCGGGGCTGGGCCAGGCGCTCGCGGGCGTGCGGCTGGAGGGCACCGCGTCGCTGGCGGAAGTGCGCCAGCGGCTGGAGAAGGCTCCGGCCACCGCGTACCAGGGTGACTGGCTGGTGGGTCAGGGGTGGGACCAGAACGACTGGGACACGCCGCGCTTCCCCACCGTCGCGGACATGGGCGAGCACCTGAAGGACACGCCCGTGGTGCTGTGGCGCATCGACGGGCACGCGCTGTGGCTCAACGGCGCGGCGCTGAAGCGCGCGAACATCACCCGCGACACGAAGGATCCGCAGGGTGGCAGCATCCTGCGGCTGCCGGAGGGCGAGCCCAGCGGCGTGCTCATCGACAACGCCATGGACCTGGCGCTGAAGGCGCTGCCCCTGCCCACGCGGGAGCAGCACGAGGCGCGCATGCGGGCCGCGCTGGAGCACTGCGCGCGCGTGGGCCTCACCGGCGTGCACGACGCGGGCATGGACCTGCGCACGTTCCAGCTGTTCCAGGCCTGGGACAAGGCGGGCACCCTGCCCCTGCGCGTCTACGCCATGGCGGATGGCCAGACGGATGACCGCGTGCAGTACCTGAAGGACGGCCCCTTCCAGGGCAAGCTGCTGACGATGCGCGCGGTGAAGCTCACCCTGGACGGCGCGCTGGGCAGCCGGGGCGCGGCGCTGGGCGCGGCCTACAGCGACGAGCCCGGCCACCGCGGCCTGCTGCTGCTGTCCCCGGAGGAGTACGCCTTGCGCGTGCACGCCTTCGTGGGCCGCGGCTTCCAGGTGGCCACGCATGCGATTGGCGACCGCGCCAACACGCTGCTGCTGGACACGCTGTCGCGCGAACTGGCGGCCACGGGGACGAAGGCCGCGCGCCCCCGCGTGGAGCACGCGCAGATCATGACGGCCGAGGACATCCAGCGCCTGGGCGCGAACGGCTTCATCGCGAGCGTGCAGCCCACGCACGCCACCAGCGACATGCCCTGGGCGGAGAAGCGCGTGGGCGCGGAGCGCATCCAGAACGCCTACGCGTGGCAGAAGCTGAAGGCCGCGGGCGCCGTGCTGGCGCTGGGCAGCGACTTCCCGGTGGAGCGGCCGGACGTGCTCGCGGGGCTGTACGCGGCGCGCACGCGGCAGGATGCCAGCGGCCAGCCTCCGGGCGGGTGGCACCCGGACCAGCGCCTCAGCGGTGAAGAGGCGCTGGAGGGCTTCACGGTGGGCGCGGCCTACGCGTCCTTCGCGGAAGCCCAGCGCGGCCGGCTGAAGCCGGGCATGGACGCGGACTTCGTGGCGCTGTCGGTGGACCCCGTGGACGCGCCCCCGGCGGACCTGCTCACCGCGCAGGTCCGGCTGACGGTGGTCGCGGGCCGCGAGGTGTTCCGCGCGGACGCGAAGTAGCTACAGGTCCGCCTCGTAGGAGAGCGACTCGATGCGCTGGTTCGTCTCCGCCTGCAGGCGGGTGCGCTCCTGCTCGAGTCGCTCCAGCTCCCGGCCGATGCTCTCCAGCCGGTCCTCCTGCGCGTTGAGCTTGGTGACGAAGCGCTCCACCAGCTCGCGCTGGGACGCACCGCTCTTGAGCGAGTCGATGTTGGAGCGGATCCGCTCCTGGTCCTTGAAGAGCTGGGTGCGCTCGTCGTTGAGGCGCTGGAGGTCGCGGGCGACGTTCGACTGCTTCTCGCGCATGGCCACCACGTCGCGCAGCGCCTGGGCGACGCGCGGGTCGATGAAGCGCGAGTCGAGGAAGAACGTGACCTCCTCCAGCCCCAGGTTGCCGAGGTAGTACTGACGGTGGCCCTTGGTGCGCTCGGTGATGACGAGCGTGTCGGAGGTGCCCGGGGCCAGCTCGCGCTTGAAGCGCCAGAAGCCATCCGTGGTCTCCGCGGGGGTGGCCGTGTCCTTCAGTTCCCAGCCGGTGCGCGGGTGCTCCACGAAGAGCACCTGGGGGCGCTTCGCCTTGTTGCGCGCGAGGACCTTGGTGCGGCGCTGGTGGAAGAACTCCACCACCAGGGTGCCCCGGTTGAGCCGCGCGCGGAACACCGGGCCGTCCTCCTGGTCCTCCTCCACGGACATGGTGCAGGACAGCTCCACGGCGTAGGGGACGAAGCGCACGTCGTCGGGCTTGAGCGTGTCGAGCATCGCCTCGCCCACGTAGGTCTCTTCCTCCGTGATGGTGACGGGGCCGCCCTCCAGCGTGAGGCCGGTGGTGTTCTTGAACTCGATGCAGGCCATCGGGTTCTTCTCACGCGTGGCGCGGTTGTAGAGCAGCACGCGGCGGCCCTCGAAGGGGCGGTGCACGATGGGGACGAGCGCGCTCTGGTTGCGGTGTACGGTGACGGGGCGGTCCACGCCGTACTCGAAGAGGTCACCCACCTCCTTGGTCAGCGTCGTCACCGCGGTGCTCTGCTCCAGCGCCTCGCGCATGCCGCCGCGTCCGCTGCCGCCAATCATCGGGCCGCCCTTGCTCCGCATCATGCGGGGGGCGGGAGCGGGGGCCGCGGCCATGGCGGGCATGATGGTGGACGCCATGTCCGCGGAGCCGAAGGAGCCGTCGTCCGCCGACTCCATCAGGGGCTCGGCGGCGCTCTCGTAGGCCTCCTCGGGGATGACGGGCGCGACGCCGGTCTCCGAGCGCACCTCCACGACGGGGCGGCGCAGGTAGCGGGGGTTGTAGAGGTCGTGGACGAAGGACACGGGCAGGCCGGCGATGAGGGACAGCTCCACGTCCACCCAGTCCTCGTCACCGGTGTTGTCCACCATGGCCCAGCCCTGGAGGAGGGGCGGTTGTCCTTCGTCCAGGAGGATGCGGTAGCTGGTCTTCCACACGGGGGACTCCAGCACGTAGCTGACGAACAGCTCGCGCGAGCCCTCTCCGGCGGTGAGGATGGACAGCCGCTTGGAGTCCTTCTTGTACGAGGACATGACGGTGGCCAGGTAGAACTCCAGGTCCTTGCGCACGGCCTCGTCGAGGAACTCCAGCTCGCCCAATTCCAGCACGTCGAAGGTGCGCAGCGACGCGCCGACGAGCAGCGTGAGGAAGGGGCGCACGACGCTGGCTTCCCCCTGGACGACGGGCAGCGACTCCAGGCCGACGATGGCGCCTTCCACCTGCGCGCCGCCGACGCGGGCACGGACGCGGGCGCCCTTCACCTGGCCGAGCAGCGCGGTGAGGCTGCCGTGTTCGGGGATGCGGATGGTGGCTTCGGAGAGGAGCTGCTCCAGGGGCTTGGTGGAGTCGTAGCTCACGGCGGACACGGAGCCGCCGTTCAGGTCCAGCACGGTCATGGACTTGAGCACGTCGTTCATGTCGCGCGCCTTGAAGTCCAGGTGCGCGGTCTCGCTGCCGGTCACCTTCCCCCGGCGCTCGAAGTAGCCGACGCCGTGCTTGTAGAGGACGACACGGCGGATGGACAGAGGCGAAGGCATGCGCGGGGCTCCAGGTGCGGTGTGACTGCGGGTCCATGGTCTAGCAGCGCCGGGGGACACGGTTCCACTCCGGGTGGGGGTGGCGACCCTGGCATGCTCCACGAAGCGTCATTCCCGGGGGATGCATGCGCGGACTGTGCTGGCTGCTGGTAGGGCTGCTCTGGAGCTGTGCGTCGACGTCATCCGCTCCGGCGTTCTCGCCGGAGGCCTTGTGGGCGGAGGCGGAGACTGGAAGTGAATGCGCGGACGGGGACGAGGACCAGTGCCTCGCGCCCTGGTGCGTGGACGGAACCTGCGCGCTGTTCCGGTGCGAGGACCTGGAGCCGGGCCGCGTGGTGCGCGCTCGAACCTCGCTCGCGCCGCCGGTGTTCGTGGCGCCCGGGAGTGGGCCGCAGCGGACGTGGGGCAGCGCCCAGGGACTGCCGGGCGATGCGATGCCCGTCATGGTGTTCCGCTGGTATCCGCGCGAGAAGCTGCCCAGCGAGGTGAAGCGGCAGAAGGCCCTGGAGGAGTGGGCGAAACGGCCCAAGGAGCGGCACCACATCTTCCCGCAGGCGTTCAAAGGGCACTTCGTCAACAAGAACATCGACATCCACCAATACGTCATCGCCATTGATGCGGACCTGCACAAACGCATCCACCGTGGAGCAAATGGCGGACCCTGGAACCAGGACTGGCGAGACTTCATTGAGGACCAGGGACGCACACGGGATCGGGTACAGCACTTCGACCACGCCTCCCTGATGATTCAGAAGTACGGTCTCTTTGGATTGACCATGACCTATTGGCAGCAGGTGGACCTCGCGCCCATATCGGTGGAGGACTGACAGGTGCGCTACTTCGAGGTATCCACACCACGGGATCTGGATAACTTCCACTGGAGTGGGTCGTACCGCGCTGAGCGCCGCTGGGCTCTGCCAAGCATCCTCTGCCCGCGATGTGACGCCTGGGGAGGAATGACGGCGTATCCGTCAGTGGACCTGTCCGCCCTGCCCGAGAAGGATGAACTGAAGAGCGGCTGGCCGCAGACTCGCGAGGAGTATCAACGGCGCGCAGCTCTTGTGCGCCCCTTTGTTCCTCCAGAACTCCAGCTTGAGCCGGGATGCATGTTCGGCCCACTGGTGGGCACGGCAATAGGCCGGTTCGGACCCGTCACCGCCCTGCCTTCGTGGCAGGTCCTCGTGCGTGAGGACACGCTCGCCGCGATTCAAGAGGCCAGGCTGAAAGGCATCATCCCGGTCCGGGCGGAGCTGCGGAACCGCCGCACGAAGGAGCTGCCGCAATACGAGCTGGAAGCGCGCCCCCTGGTGAAGCTGCATCCCGCGTGCATCCAGGACCGGGACCGGGTGCCCACCTGCGATTACTGCGGGCGCCATGGATTCTCGCTTCCACCGGAGCGCTGGCTGCTCAGTGCATCCATCCCCACGGACCTCGACCTCTTCGGAGTGGAAGAGACCACCCGCATCGTCGTCTCCGAGCGCTTCGTCGACACCGTGAACCAGCTGGGCCCCAGTGACGTGGTCTACCGGGAGATCTCAGTGGAGTAGCGCCGGAAGCCAGTCCGTGGCTCAATGCCAGACAGGGGGCATCCGCCAGATGCAACGACAGTCTTTCCACCAGGGATTCATCGCGTGGGCCATGGGGACCCTGGCCTTGCTCATGGGCTGCGGGACGGCCAGGCGTCATGTGACGGAGGACACCTCGGTCCAGGTTCCCACCACCTGGCAGGACGCACGCGTGGGTGACCGCGTGGAGTACGCCTTCTACGCCCAGGGGGGGTCCAGCCGGGGGTCCAGCGCTTCAGCGGGCCAGCTCTTCGTGGAGGTCATTTCCGTCCAGTCGCCCTGGGTCTGGCTCTCCATCCGGGTCACGCGCAATGACGGACAGCCCCATCCGCATCCGTTCCTGAGCCACGACTACGTATTGCCCGTGCGGATGGGACAAGCCCCGGCGCATCCGCCCCCAGGCATCGAGGGAAGCGTTCCCGTTCGCATCCGGGCCTTCGCCGCCGGTCATCGTTGGCTGGCACAGCGCACCTCCCGTGACGAATCCATGGGGGACGGTCCTACACAACATCGAATCTACGCGGAGCCTCCAGGCCCGCTCTATCTCACGCGAGGGCTCCTCGAAGTCTCCTTCTCCGGTGGCTTCTTCACGATGAGCCACCACCGCCTCGCGCTCGTGTCATTCCAGCGGGGCTCAGGCACCTCCGGAGGGCGCCCTCCCGTCATGGGCAACCCCTGGGGCCCGGGCACCTGGTACGAGACACTGGAGCGCGCCAGTTGGGGTGACGTCAGGAAGCGTGTCTGTCTTGGCGCGGAACAGGGCTATTTGCTGCGCAAGGTTTTGGAAAAACCGCGGGACGAAGTCCGGTGCGAAGACTTCCAGGGCGCGGAGGTCGTTGCGTTGGAGGATGCGTTGATCCACCTCGTCAACGACTCCGTCTACATTCCCACCTGGCAGCCTCGTGACTACGGAGCCCCGCTCCCCAGGAAGGTGCGGGTCCAACTGGGACAAGCGTCCGTGGTGGCGTACCTCGAAGAAGCCCCTGCTCCTCAAAACGGTGGCGCCTCCTGGATGCGGTCCAGGAGCTATCCCACGGACCTGTGGAGCCCCGTTCTCCAGGGGCTACCCATGGAGGTGCGCTTCGACCGGCTCTCGGAAGGGGTGTACCGACAGTCTGATGGAGGAGCGCGTGAATACCGCTCCGACAGCCGGCTCATCCGTTGGGGCACGTGGCTGGAGTCCCCCGAGCTGTCGACCAGCGCACGTTGACGCCGCACATGCGGACACCGTTCACGCGGATCCGCGCGGGGCTCCGTGTATCTAACGACCGCATGCGACGCCCCCTCTTCCGCGCCCCCTTCCTGCTGTGCTCCGCGCTCCTGCTGACCACGGGCTGCGAGAGCATGAAGCCCCGTGCCGTCTCCCCCTCCGACGGCACCACCGCCACCGCCACCGAGCAGCCCGACGCCTCCGCTCCGACCGAGGCCTCCGTGCTGGACGCAGGCGCCCCCGACACCACCGCCACGCCCTCACCGTGGCAGCGCGCCCGCGTGGGCGACCGCGTGGAGTACGCCTTCTCCGCCCACCGGGGCCGCCCCGGCGCGGACACCGGCGTGGGCGTGGCCGGCCATGTCACGCTGGAGGTCATCGCCGTCCAGGCACCGTGGGCGTGGCTCACCGTCACCTTCACGGATGATCAGGGCAGGCCCCTGGCCCACCCTCGCCTCTCCCAGCCCCGCGTGCTGCCCATGCGCATGGAGGAGACGCAGCCCTGGAAGGAAGAACACCGCGGCCAGCGCTCCGCCGAACAGACCACCGCCGCCGGACGCACCTGGGATGCCCGCCGCTTCCTGGACGACCGCCGCCCCAGCGACGGCCCCCTCCAGAACCGCCTCTACGCCAATGAGCCCGGCCCGCTGTACCTCACCCATGGGCTGCTCGACGCCAGCACCACGCTCTCCGGCTTCGGCGCCAGCGGCAGCCAGCAGCTCACGCTCGTGTCCTTCCGCCAAGGCTCCGATGCCGCGAGCACCGTGCCCGTGCTCGACCGGCCCTGGGGCCCGGGCACCTGGTACGACGTGCGCCAGGACCTCTCCGGCACGTCCTCCGTGCGCCGCGTCTGCCTGGGCGCCGAGCGCGGCTTCGTCCTTCGCAAGGAATGGACCGGCCCCACCGGCGACGCCCCCTGCGCCGACTTCCGCGACGCGGAAGCCCAGCCCCTGGAAGAGGCCCTCCTCCACGCCGTCAGCGAAGCCGTCAGCCAGCCGCAGCAGTGGCCCCCCGTCGCCGCCGGCACCGCGCCGCCGCGCCGGGAGACGTTCACCGTCGCCCAGCACCCCATCCCCGCCTTCGTCCTCGAAGCGCCCGCGGGCGAGGGCGCCGAGCGCCGCGTGCAGGTCACCACCTACGCCGCCGACCCCTGGGGCGCCGCGCTGAACGGGCTCGCGGACGAGGCCCGCTTCCTCCCGCTCGCGGATGCCGTCTACCGCGCCCCGCCGAAGGGCAAGCGCGTGCCCGAGGACGGGACCGCGCTCGGCGGCTGGGGCAAGTGGGTCATCGACGGCGGCAGGTAGCGCGCGTCAGTCACACGTGCGGCGCTCCGGCTTGTCCGCGCGGCACTGCGCCACGGACGGGAGCGCCTCGCGCGCCTCGTCCGCCACCTCCACCAGCTGGCGCGCGCACTCCTGCGCCGCCAGCGTGCCCTGGATGTCGAAGAGGGACAGCACTTCCTTGCAGCGCTTCTGCATGGACTCCACGCCCGCCACGAAGAGCGGCTGCATCACCTCCGGCGTGAACGAGTAGCCGCTCGCCGTCGCCAGCCCCGTCTCCGGCTTGAACATCCACGTGCTGCGCCAGCTGCTCGCCACCTGGTCGAAGCGCGCCGAGCCCATCCACACCGCCTGCCCCGCCCCCGGCCCCACCATCCGCGGATGGAAGCCCGTGCCCTTGCGGCGGCAGAAGTCCTCCGTCGCGCCGCGCAGCGTGCAGACGTTGTACTCGCCCAGCCGGCGCGTCACCGCGAGCAGCTCCGCCTGCTGCACCTCCGCCACGCGCGGCTGCGCCACGAACAAGTCGATGGTGCGCATCAGCACGCTCATCGCGTTCTTCGGATCCATCGACGGTGACGGGTTCATCCCTCCCGTCGAAATCACCAGCACACGCTCCGCTCCACGCTGCACCGCCTGGAGCAGCGGGAGCCCGGAGCGCACGCCGCCGTCGTAGTACGTCCCCGTGCGGTCACCGGTCGCCGACGGCAGCCTGACCGCCGGGTTCGACAGCACCGGCTCCGCGATGGACGCCACGATGGCGTGCACCATCCCGCCCTTGCGCTGCTTGTCCGACGCGCCCGGCTTGAAGTCCGCCGGATCCTGGTCGCTCACGCCGAACACGTCGCCTGTCTGGAAGTCCACCGACACCGACACCAGCTCCGTGCCGTTGTGCAGCATCTCCGGATGGATGAACTGATCCAGCTTCGCGTAGACGCCGTCGAACTTCACCAGGCCCCGCGTGTCATCCGCCAGGTTCCACAGCCACGTGGAGTTCACGCAGTACAGGTCCGACTCCACCGTGCACGTGTAGTTGCCCAGCAGGAGCCGCCGCGCGTTCGCCTCCTGTCCCGGCGTGTGGAACAGGTCCACCAGCGTGCTGATGAGCGCGCCCGTGCTCGTCCCCGCCGCCAGGTCGATTCGCGCGTCGCCGCACCCCTCCGGCTCGGGCTTGCCCCGGCACTGCTCCAGGATGCCCAACAGCCGCCACATGGCCCCCGCGCTGAACGCTCCGTTCGCCCCACCGCCGCTCAGCACCACCGCGTTGCTGGGCCGCTGCAGGTCGCGGCGCCACGAACGCGCCCGCACGTACGCCGCCGCGGATGCCGCGCCCCGCTGGATGCCCTGCGCGAGCACCTCGCGCGTCAGCGGTACCTCCAGCGACTGCTGCAACGCCGCGAGCGACGGGCCGATGCCCATCGCGTTCGAGAGGAAGCGCTGCGCGTCCACCTCCTCCTCGGCCGCCGCCGCGGAGAAGGACTGCGCCGGCAGCGGCACGCCCCACGCCGCCGCCCTCACCGTCCGGTCGACGTAGCCCGCGCGCTCGGCGTTCTCATAGCAGGACGCCGTGTCGTTGCCCGCGTGCTGGACCAGGCACGCCGACATGTCCAGCACGGCCTCCGGAGACGCGCCCAGCGCCTCCATCCACGCGCCCGCGCGCGCCGGGTCCACATAGGAGTCCGTCAGCTGCGCGCGCGTCAGCCCCGCCACGCGCTCCACCGCCGCCACCCGGAGCGGCTGGTCCTTCGGCTCCGGCGAGTCCGGGGCATTGAGCGTGTCCAGGAGGACGTCCGTGCGCAGGAAGCTGCAACCGCTCGCCGTGGCGGCGAGGAACACCAGCAGGGGCGTGAGATGACGGCGCATGGAAGACGCCTCCTTGACGAGGGAGTGGACAGACCGTCTTCCTCCTTAGCTGAAGCCCCCGACACCCGGCCATCACCCGAAACGTCCGGCATCCGCAATCTCGCAAAGCACTGCTCGCGACGCGTCGCGGTGTGGTTAGCATGCGCCCCCCGTCCCGGAGGGTATCCCCTACATGGTTGAGTATGACCCGCATCGCTGGTGGAGCTACTTCCACTACCTGCGCGGTTCGATGGTGAAGGAGATCGTCGGCCGAGTGTTGATGTGCGTTGTCTGGGCCGCGGCCGTGGTGGTCTTCCACCAGCAGGTGCACAACGTGGGCGTGCCCCCGACGGTGCACACGCTGGCGGGCATGTCGCTGAGCCTCCTGCTCGTGTTCCGCACCAACGCCTCCTATGACCGCTTCTGGGAGGGCCGGAAGCTGTGGGGCGGCATCGTCAACGAGACGCGCAACCTAGTCCGCGCGTCGGAGCCCTTCCTGGGCCGCACGGAGCTGTATGCCACGCTGGTGCGCTGGACGGCCGCGTTCCCCTTCGCCACTGCCGGGTGGCTGCGCGGCCAGCAGCGGCACCTGGGCCCCCACACGGACGCCCTGCCCTCCGGAGAGGTGGCGGACGTGCTCAAGGCCCAGCACGTGCCCCTCAACGTGGCCCGCCGGATGACCGCCGTGCTGGACGAGGGCCGCCGCCAGGGCCTCTATCCCGAGTACGTCCAGATGCAGCTGGACCAGAACGTCCACCAGCTCATCGACTACCTGGGAGGTTGTGAGCGCATCCACCGCACGCCCATGCCCTTCGCGTACATGGTGCACCTGCGCCGCGCGCTCATCCTCTACTGCTTCACCCTGCCCTTCGCGCTGGTGGACACTTTTGGCTGGGTGACAGTCGTGGCCACGTTCGTCGTCGCGTATGTCTTCTTTGGTATCGAGGAGATCGGCGTCGAGATCGAAGACCCCTTCGGCACGGACGACAACGACCTGCCGCTCGACACCATCTGCCAGAACATCCAGAACAACCTGCTGGCGCTCCTGCCAGCCTCCACCGCGAGCACGCATGGCGACTCCGCCACCTGAGCCCTCGGCTCCTGCGAATTCCGTCATCTTCCAGCGCAAGTGGAAGGCGGAGCTGCGCGCCAGCGGCGCGATGACGCCCCGGGTGCCGGTGCAGTTCGTCGCCGAGCAGGGCCGGGCCATCCGCGTCATCGACATCCGTGAGAAGGAGGACCTCACGGGGATGATGGGTCACATCCCGGGCTCGCTCTGGGTGCCGCTGGAGCGCATCGCGGAGGTGTACCAGCAGCTGGGTCCGGACGTGCCCGTGGTGCTCGTGTCCCACAGCGGCCGGCGGGCAGGGCTGGGCGCGCAGTACCTGCACGCGCTGGGCATGCAGTACGTGGCCGCGCTGGCCGGCGGCATGATTGGGTGGCGCACGGCGGGCTACTCCACCAGCCGTCGCACGACCATCCTCGAGCGCGGCCTCACCACGCCCAGCTTCGCGACGGAGGAAGGGCCCACCACGGGGCCGCTGCGGAAAGAGCACATCGAGCGGCACGTGGGCGACCCCAGCCAGGTGCGCTGGGCGCGGCTGTCCGCGCTGCTGATGATGGGACGCCGCTCGTGCGTGGACGGCCGTGACGAGCAGGGTGTCATCGGCACGCCCGGCGGCGACGCGGGCGAGTTCCTCGTGGCGCTGGCCGCCGTGGAGAACGTCACCGGCGCCCGGTTCGATGACACGACGGTGGAGGAGCTCCTCTTCCAGGAGCTGGAGGTGTTCGGCCGCTTCTACATGCACACGGACACGCTCGCGTGGGGGAAGCTGGTCGACGCGCTCGCGGCGGATCCGCGCCTGTCCGGCCACCGCCAGCCGGGCCAGGACGACGAAGCGGGCTGGCACGCGTTCGTGGACCACCCGCCCGTGGACGCGCGGCCCGTGGTGATGGAGCAGCTGCTGGAGCCCGCGCACCTGGGCTGCGGCCACCTGAAGCTGATGCTCACGCGGCCCCAGGACTACGGCGTGCGGCCGGACCTGGTGCGCGCGTTCCTGCGCGCGTTCCACGACCTGCGCTGGCAGGGCGTGCCGGAGCTGGAGTTCGTCACGCTCTCCGGCGAGCACGACGAAGCGGCGGTGCTGACGGTGTACGTGGAGGAGGAGTTCTGGGACATGACGTCCATCCCGCTGGTGTCTCCGTCCGTGGGGCCCAAGCAGGTGTTCGTCGCGCACCCGCAGGTGGCGGCGAAGCACCGCGACCACTACGTGGAGTTCTTCCGGCGCCTTCCCAGATGGGTGAAGGTGGAGCCGCACCAGGTGGAGCCGCTGCGCACGGAGATGAACGCGCTCGCCGCCGCGCAGCTGGGCCACACGCTCAAGAGCCTGGCCAACGGACTGCCCATCTTCGAGGCGCGCTTCGACGGCGCGGAGACGGTGCGCGTGGTGGAGGCAGGCAAGGTCTAGCCCTGCCTCCGGGTGCGTGAAGGACTACTCCGCGACGGAGACCTTCACCTCGATGTTGCCGCGCGTGGCGTTGGAGTACGGGCACACTTGGTGGGCCGCCTCCATCAGCTGCTGCGCCTCCTCGCGGGGGATGCCCGGGAGGATGCCCGTGAGCTCCACCGCCAGGCCGAAGCCGCCCTCGGGCGTCTTGCCGATGGTGACGGTGGCCTTCACGCCGGCCTTCTCATCCAGCTTCTTGCCGGCCTTGCCCGCGACCAGGCGCAGCGCGCTCTCGAAGCAGGAGGAGAAGCCCGCGGCGAAGAGCTGCTCGGGGTTGGTGGCCGTCTCCTTGCCGGAGCCGCCCAGCTGCTTCGGCATGGCCAGCTCCAGGCCGTTCAGCGGGCTGTTCTCCAGGAGCAGCTTGCCGTTGCGGCCGCCGTGCGTGATGGCGGTGGTGGAGTAGAGCGGCGAGATCTGGACCGGGGCCATGGTGTTGCTCCTTCGTGACGTCGTGAGTGGAAACCGCGTGTGTCTCAAGCGCTGCGTGAAACCTTCTCGAACAACCGCTGGATGTCCCGGCGCAGCCGCGCCAGCTCCTCCAGTGAAAGGCCTGTGCGACAGACGATGGCCTCCGGGATGGACGCGGCCTTGCGGCGCAGGGCCTTTCCCGGCGCGGTGAGCGACACCGTCACCGACCGCGCGTCTTCCTTGGAGCGCTCGCGGCGTACGAAGCCCAGCGTCTCCAGCCGCTTGAGCAGCGGCGTGAGCGTCCCCGAGTCCAGGTACAGCTTCTCCCCCAGCTCCTTCACCGACACCCCATCCGTCTCCCAGAGCACCAGCATCACCAGGTACTGCGGATAGGTGAGCCCCAGCTTCGCCAGCAGCGGCGTGTAGGCCTGCACCATCGCGCGCGACGCCGCGTAGAGCGGGAAGCACAACTGCAGGTCCAGCCGGAGGAAGTCATCCGTCGACATGGGGAATATGTAGTGCGCAATTAAATTGCGCGCAACTGAATTGGCGGCGCGCGAGGGGAAGCGCCGTCAGGTGTAGGGTGTTTCCCCCGTCGGGCAGGGCCGTGGTACAGCCGCCACCCCCGGAGTGCCCGGGAACTGTCGAGGACGAGTGATGCTCAGGACGGTCACCGCCACGCGCTACGTGACGCCCTTGCGCGAAGGGGGCTCCTTGCCCGCCATCGTGGAGGCGAACGACGCGGGGCTCTATGTCGTGAAGTTCCGTGGGGCGGGCCAGGGGGCCAAGGCGCTCATCGCGGAGCTGTTGGCGGGGGAGATTGCTCGCGTGCTGGGCCTGCGGGTGCCGGAGCTGGTGTTCGTGGAGCTGGACGTGTCACTGGGGCGCAATGAGCCGGACAGTGAAATCCGCGAGCTGCTCAAGTCGAGCGCGGGGTTGAACCTGGCGCTGGACTACCTGCCGCGCTCGGTGACGTTCGATCCGCTGGCGGTGCCGGTACCGGAGGCGCAGGTGGCGTCCGCCATCGTGGCGTTCGACGCGTTCGTGACGAACGTGGACCGCACGCCGAAGAACCCGAACCTCCTGGTGTGGCACCGCAACCTCTGGCTCATCGACCACGGGGCGGCGATGTACTTCCACCACTCGTGGGACGGGTGGGAGGAGCGCAGCCAGACGCGGTTCGCGCCCATCAAGGACCACGTGCTGCTGCCGTGGGCGCACGGGCTGGCGGAGGCCGGGGACCTGCTGCGCGAGCGCGTGACACGGGAGGTGGTGGAGCGCATCGTGGGGTCCATTCCGGAGGCGTGGCTGGGCCAGGAGCCCGCGTTCGCGTCCACGGCGGAGCACCGCGCGGCGTACGTGACGTGGCTGATGCGCAGGCTGGAAGCGGCGCCGGCGTTCATCGAGGAGGCGACGCGTGCCCACGCCCAGCTCGTTTGATTACGCCATCATCCGGCTGGTGCCTCGCGTGGAGCGCGAGGAGTTCATCAACGTGGGCGTCGTCCTCTTCTGCGTGCAGCACCGCTTCCTGGGCGCGCGCGTGGAGCTGGACGTGGCGCGGCTGAAGGCGCTGTCGCCGGACGCGGACGTGGAGCTGCTCGGCGGCCACCTGGAGAGCTTCCGCCGCGTGTGCGTGGGCGGGAAGGACGCGGGGCCCATTGGACGGCTGCCGCAGAAGGAGCGCTGGCACTGGCTGGTGGCGCCGCGCAGTACGATGCTCCAGACGGGCCCCGTGCACGCGGGCCTGTGTGACGACCCCGACCGCGCGCTGGAGCACCTGCTGGACACGATGGTGCGGGTGAAGCCCGCTCCGTGAGCAGGCAGGCGGACGAGCCCTGCGTCCGCTTGTTGGCACATCGCGGATGGCGCCGACGCATCCCATGGTGAAGAGAGTGGGGAGCCCTGGACGTTTGTCGCGGGGCTTCCCATTTTTCGCCGCGAGGCATGGGGAGGTGGCGTCCGGACATGGAGCCGTCAGCGCTGCGCATCGTCACATACAACGTCCGCTACTTCGGCCACATGCTGAGGGGGCTCGCGAGCACCCTGGGCCCCAAGCGCCGGGTGGCGGCCGCCCTGGCCACCCTGGACCCGCTGCCGGACGTCGTCTGCCTCCAGGAGGTGGAGACCTCCTCGCTGCGCAGCAACATCGTCCACCGGCCCACACGCCCGGGCGAGACGCAGCTGGAAGCCTTCATGGAGCGCGTGGAGGAGACGTTCGCCCTCCAGGGGAGGGTGATGCCCTACGAGGCGTTCTACTTCCGCGCGCACCACTACAAGGTGGGGGAGCTGTCGCTGTACACGACGGGGCTGGCGATGCTCGTCAACACGCGCACGCTCCAGGTGGACCGGCACAACGTGGAGGCGCCGGAGCACATCACGCACCATCACGTGCAGGGCCTCAAGGAGCGCAAGCAGAGCCGCATCTGCGCGCACATGCGCGTCATCCGCCGCGCGGACCAGCGCGCGTTCCACGTCTTCAACACGCACCTGAGCCTGCCTACGCCGTTCGCCCGCGAGTTCTGGGCCACGCGCGACAAGATGGGCTGCGGCGTCAACCAACTCCACGAGGCGAAGAAGCTCACGGGCTTCATCGGGCTGCACGCGAAGGAGGAGCCATTCGTGGTGTGCGGGGACTTCAACTCGCCGCCGTCGTCGCCGGTGTTCCGATATCTCACGGGGGATGCGCACCTGACATGCGCGCAGGCGTCGGTGGGGCAGATCAACCCGACCCTGTCCCGCGCCTTCCCCACCGCGGGCTTCATGCACATGCGCATGCACCTGGACCACCTGTTCTCCGGTGGCGGCGTGAGCTGGGTGGACACGGAAGAGACGCGGCCCTTCGGAGACCTGACCAGCCGCTTCCACGGCCTGTCCGACCACGTGCCGCTCATCGCGCGCTTCCGGCTGGCCGCACCGACGCCCGCGCTGGTGACCTGAACGGAAGCCGAGCCCCTGGACGAAGCCCTGCGTGAACTCGTTCTCGGCCTTCAGGGCTTCGGCACCGAGCAGCCGAGGTGAAGGATCTCGACCACCGCGCCGCTATCGTGCTCGTGACTCGTGAGGAAGGCACCAAGGATGTTGTGATCGGCGCCTGCCGCCTTCTGCTTGAGCGGGCGCTGCTTGTCCATGTCGGCACGGAGCTTCTTCATCTTCTTGAAAGCATCGGCCGTGTCGATGAAGTCCATGCAAAACGCGCGCGGCTCGCGGCCGGAGCAGTAACCGAGTAGCTGTTCGCAACCATCGACGTGGTACTGGTAGCCCTTGTGGAGTTTGCATTCACCCAGGTACCTCCAGTGCCTGCCGAATGCGCACTCCACGACGACGTCGACGTGGCCGTTGTTGTTCGTCTCGGCGGTCGCGTGCCAACCCATGAGGCTCAGAAAGTCAGCCAGGAGATGGGATAGGCCGGGCTCGCTAAACGTCGAGTACTCCTTCGAGCCGTTCTCGATCTTCTTCATCGCGCGCTCGATCGCCCCCTCCGTGGCCACGATGAACTCCGGCTCGGTCTTGGCGAGCAGCAGGTCCCTCAAGTTGGAGTTGTGCCCCTCCAGGAGGCCGAGGAGCCGCTCGAGGGAAGCATCCGCGTCAACCTTCTTCACGTCGAGCCTCCAGCGATCGCGTCGGTCTCATTCACTGCCCACACGACCTCAACCGCCGACGTCCACTCGCGCCGATTGTCCGTCGCCTCCGCGGAGCGCCTCCGCACTTCGTCTGTGCTGACGATGCGCGCTTGGTCGCCCGACCGGTCCACGTAGAACCTTTGCAGGCTCGCCGTCTGCGGCCGAGCCAAGCGTTCCACGGCAGCGAGCGCGTCGTCGTCGCTCAGGCCCAGCTTCTCGGCCGCTCGGATCGCGTCGCCGAGCGTGACGCGTCGACTGCGCTGGAGTTGGCCGAGGAGCACGGCGCCGACGCGGTCGCGCGCATTCGACGACTGCGCGAGCCGCTCCTCGAGCGGCTGATGCTTGCCGGGCGGGCGCGACGAGGGCCGCTTCACCGTGGTCGATGTCACGCTGCCGGAGGTCAGGCCGAACACCATGTCGGTCACGAACCGCTTGAACGACGGGTTCTGAGCAAACTGCTTGTAGACCTCCGTGTCGTCTTTCAGCAACTCAAGCATGACCTTCGAGAGCGCCTTGTCGTGCTCGATGCGCGCGGTCTGGGGCGTGTTGAGCTTGGCGTTTTGGTAGGCGGCGTCGGCGGCGACCTTCGGTGCAATGTCCTCGCGGAGTCTGCGCGCGACACGATCGGCGTCCTCGAAGAGCGTCCCGAACTGCTCGTTGAAGCTCTTGAGGATGTTGGACAGCCGGTCGAGCTCGGGCTCGGCCTTGCGCCCTCCTCCCGCGACGGGAACGGGATCGATCACTGCCTCGTCGTCGGGCAACTGGAGCTTGTGCAGCGCCTGCTTTTCGACTCGGTAGCTGTCCATGTCGATGGACTCAAGGATCCCCTTTGAGAGGTCCTCCTCCTTCGGCGCGGGCAACTTCGGGATAAGGAAATTCAGCAGGATCGACAGCTTCTCCCAGCCCGGATTCGAGTACGGCAGGATCGAAGCGAGGAAGTCGTACGTGCGGGTGAACGCCTTGGCCTTCCCCTTGAAGTCGACCTGCCCGTCCTCGTCGAGCCGAGCGAGGTACACGGCAACGCATGCGTCGAGGATTGGGTCCAGTTGGTCTCGCTGCGCACCGGCGAGGAACAACGAGCTGACCTGCTCCACTTGCTCCGGCGAGTAGACCTGCCAGCCATCGAGCCCGGACTTCAGGTCGTGCAGTTTGTTGGGGTCGGTTTCCTCGCTGAGCACCGTCGTGCGGTAGTAGTCGGCGAAGGACCTGGTGATCCCGTCAACGTCGTTCTGGAAGTCGAGCACGAAGACATCGTGCTTGTCGGGATGCGCGCGGTTCAGGCGCGACAGGGTCTGCACCGCCTTGATGCCCGACAGCCCCTTGTCCACGTACATCGTGTGGAGCAGCGGCTCGTCGTAGCCAGTCTGGAACTTGTCGGCGCAGATGAGGAACCTGTACGGGTCCTCTTGAATTCGGTCCGGGATCTCGGATGACGGAAATCCGTTGAGGGACGACTCTGTCACTTTGCCGCCCCCGAAGTCGTGCTCTCCCGAGAACGCGACGATGGCGCGGTAGGGGCTCTTCCGCTCGGCGAGGTAGTCCTTGAATGCAGTGTAGTACTGCACCGCACGCGCGATGCCGTTGGTCACGACCATCGAGCGAGCCTGCCCCTTGATCTTCCCGAGCGCGATCACCTGCTCGTGGAAGTGGTCGGCCATGATCTCTGCCTTCAGCCGGATCGCAGTTTCATGACTCTCGACGTAGCGGCGCAGCTTCTTCTGCGCCTTCTTCACGTCGAACTCGGGATCGCCCTCGATGGTCTTGACCAGCTTGTAGTAGCTGTTGACCGGCGTGTACGATTTGAGCACGTCGAGGATGAAGCCCTCCTGCACGGCCTGCTTCATCGTGTAGCTGTGGAAGGGGCGGTGCTGGACCTTGCCCTCGGCGTCGGGCGGCAGCGCATCGCCGAAAATCTCCAATGTCTTGTTCTTCGGCGTCGCCGTGAACGCGAAGTAGCTCGCGTTCGTGAGCATCTTGCGCGCGCCCATGCGCCGCTGGAGCTCGTCGTTGACGACGTCTTCGGGATCGTCGGTCGTCTCCGCGAGCGCCTCGCTCATGGCCGACGCGGTCCTGCCGCCCTGGCTGGAGTGCGCCTCGTCGATGATGATGGCGAAGCGCCGCCCACGATGCGCGTCGCCGATCTCGTTGAGGAGAAACGGAAACGTCTGCACGGTGCTGATGATGATTTTCTTGCCCGACTCGAGGAACTTCGAGAGTTGCTGCGTCTTCGACGCGCCGGAGCCGGTGACCGCGCCGACCACCGCGCTCACCTGCGCGAACTGCTTGATGTTCGCCTGGATCTGCTCGTCGAGGATGCGGCGGTCGGTGACAACGATAATCGAGTCGAAGGTGTCCTTGCCGTCGCTCTGTTTCACCGCGATGAGCTGGTGCGCGAGCCAAGCGATCGAGTTGGACTTGCCGCTGCCCGCCGAGTGCTGAACGAGGTAGCGCCGCCCGGCACCGACCTTGCGCGCGTCGTCGAGCAGCCTGCGGACCACGTCGAGCTGGTGGAAGCGAGGGAAGACCTGCTTCTGCTTCTTCTTGCCCGAGCGACGGTCGGTTTCCTCGACGATCTGTGCGTAGTTCTCAAGGATGTCGGTCAGCCCGCGCGGCGTGAGGACCTCTTCCCAAAGGTACGAGGTCTTGAGCCCGTTCGGGTTCGGCGGGTTGCCGGCACCGTCGTTGTAACCCTTGTTGAACGGGAGGAACCACGAGCCCTTCCCTCTCAGCTCGGTGCAGAAGCGTACCTCGCTGTCATCGACGGCAAGGTGAACGACGCACCGGCCGAACGCGAACAATGGCTCGCGCGGATCTCGGTCACGGCGATATTGCTCGACCGCGTCCTCGACGGTCTGCTTGGTGAGGCTGTTCTTCAGCTCGAAGGTCGCGATGGGCAGGCCGTTGATGAAAAGGCCAAGGTCGAGCGCGCGCCGCGTCTCGTCTCGGCTGTAGGCGAGCTGCCGCGTGACGCTGAAGCGGTTGCATGCGAAGCGCTCGGCGGCTTTGTCGTTGCCCGGCGAGGGCGTGCCGTAGAACAGATCGACGTGTACGGGGCCATGGTCGAGGCCCTTGCGCAGCACATCGATGACGCCGCGCTTGCCGACCTCCTTCTCAAGGCGCGCGAGGAACTGGCGGCGCGTGGGAGTGTCGGTCTCAAGCGAGAGCTTCTCGACGAGGGCGGGCTGCGTGGCCATGACGAAGCCACGCAACTGGACCAGATCGATGCAGGCGCCACGGTCGTAGTTTTTAGGGTCGCCGAGTATCCAGCCGGTACCACCGGCGACCGGCGTCGAGGTCTCGCTTGGCACGTACGGCGGCGAGAGCAGGTCGATCCGACCGGTCATCGAACGAACGATGAGGCCCTCAAGGCCCTTCTCGGAGGTGTCCGTGATCATGCGGCCTCGGTGTCTTCGTCGTTGAGTTGGTCGTCGTCGCTGTCGGCAGCGAGCAACTCGGATGGTTCATCGCCATCCACGGGAGGCAGAGCCGCTGCCACATCGCGCACGTCGAGTTGGCCGGTCACGATGTCCGCGATTAAGCGGGCCCGGTATTCCTGAACTGCCGCAATCTCGCGCTCCACTGAGCGACGTGCGTCTGCTTCGGCAGCGACGAACTCTGCGATTCGCTGCTGCTCTTCGAGAGGGGGGACGGGGATCTTCTCCTTGCCGAGCGCGCGGTGATTCAGCGGACGATTGCGTCCCGCCGCTCCTCGTGAGTTCACGTCCAAAAGGAGTTCGCCATACCCACTCCGAAGTAGTGCCCAGAGATATGGCGTGAGTGCTGCCTTAGGCCTTGCGCGAAGGACCGGGTACCGATGGGAGACGACAGTTCCTCCATCGGCTTCCGTTGCAATCGCGACAGCGCCTTCCCAAGCGAACTGACCACTGATGATGAGGTCACCCGGTTCCACCCAGAAAAATTCGGAATCGCCGAGGTGTTCGCCAAGCTGTGGCGGCTTGTGGAAGATTCCTCGCCCGCGATTTCGCAGCCCCAGCCTGATGTAGGACGCTCCGCGAGCGCGAGTAACCGGGCGCGAGACCAACGTCGTGATAAGGGCAAGTCGCGCCGTCTGGGCCGTGTATTTCCGAATGACCTCGTCGGTCACGGATGCGCGAGCATCGCTGGCAGCGCGGATGATCTTCTTCTTCGCGCGAACGTAGTCATCGACCCGTCGATTGGCATGCGCGAGGAACCGAACGATCGCAGCCTGCTCGTCGTGCGGTGGGATGATCAGCGGCGCGCGAAAGAATGCCTCGGGGTACATTCGCAGACGTGACGAGTGGATCCCCGTCGATCTAGACGTGTACTCCGCGATATAGTTCGGAGTGCGAAGCAGGTGGTCGGTGTACTTGGGCAGCAGTGAGAAGGTGTCGCGCTGGCGGTAGACGGCGTAGGCAGGGCTAACGATTCCCGAGTAAGGGGAGACGCCCAACGCTCCCATCCATGCCCACATCGTGTTCACAACCAAGTCGTCAGGCTGACACCGCTTATGCCCGACGTTCGATTTCGCGAGGAACATAGTCGCGTTGATGTCGCTACGGCGGCGAACGCCCGAGATGTGCGAAACCGAAAGCAGTGTCTCCTTACCAGACGAAGACTTCTCATCGACCTCATAGAACACGCCCTTCGCTCGCAGCGTGGTCCAGTGGTGCGGAATACGGGTGCGGTCAATCAGGCTGCTATCTCGATACGCTTGGTACGGCTTCAAACCGTCGATCACGCCGCACCTCGCTTGATGAGGCCAGCCAAGAGACCTTCTGCTTCGTGCTGCGCGGCGAGAAGCTCAGTACCGATCTCATCCAATTTCCGTAGTTTCGTCGGTCTGTAGAAGTGGCGCGCGAAGCTGATCTCGTAGCCGATCTGCGTCTTGTCCTCGTCGACCCACGCGTCGGGCGTGTACGGGAGCACCTCGCGCTTGAGGAACGTCTCGATACCGCCCTCCTCGAGGAGCGGCACCTGCTCGCTGTCGCGCAGCTCGCTGTCGGGCTCGTACTCTACGATGCAGCGTTTGCTGTCGATGGTCGCCTCGAACCGGCCGCGCACTGGGTCGGACGTGGCCTTGCCCGGCTTGTGGACCTTCGCGATTACCGGCGGTGCGGACTCGTCTCGCCAGCTCACAGCACGCAGGAGCTGCTTCAGGTCGGCGGAGCCGAGCTTGAAGCCGGCGTTGTCGAGCACGTCGCCGACACGGCGGCGGAACTCGTTGTGGTCGGCGAACACGCCGTCACCAAGCGCCTTCTTCAGCTTCATGGCGGCCTCGACGAGCCGTCCGTCGCGGTCCCAGGTCTTCGGTTCGAGCAGCTTCTTTTTCTTCTTCTCGGACAGCCCCTTCTTGGCGGCCTCCTCGTCGCCCTCGTCTTCGTCGCCTCCATCGCCCGCGTCCCACTCGTCGAGCCGTTTCTCGAGCGTGGCCTTCACCTTGGCGAAGTCGTCGAAGAGCGCGTCACCCAGCTCGTCGTAGAGCACGCTGCGGATGTCTTCGTCGCCCGAGGCGAAGCGCAGCGCCTCGATGGCCTTGGTCGTGAGCTGGCTGTGCAACCGCAGAGGACGCTCAACGGTCACCTTCCGGTAGCCGAAGGCCTCGTTGGCGAAGGTCTTGGACTGCTCGGTCTCAGCGAACGCGTCATACGCCGCCATCACCCGCTGCAAGTCCTCGTCGGACAGCTCGCAGCTCTTCTCGCCGAGGTTCTTGCGCAGCGGCTTGAACCACTGCGTGGCGTCGATGAGCTGCACCTTGCCCTTGCGCTGCTCGTTCTTCTTGTTCGAGAGCACCCAGACATAGGTCGCGATACCCGTGTTGTAGAAGAGCTTGAGCGGTAGAGCGATGATCGCCTCGACCCAGTCGTTCTCGAAGAGCCAGCGGCGGATGTTGCTCTCGCCCGAGCCCGCATCACCGGTGAACAGCGATGAGCCGTTGTGAACCTCGGCGATGCGGCTCCCGAGCTTCGACTTGTGGTTCATCTTCGAGGCCATGTTCGCGAGGAAAAGGAGCTGGCCGTCGCTCGAACGCGTGACGAGCGACAGCTCCTCGCCGCGGTGCATCACCTTGAAGCGCGGGTCGCGCATCCCGTCCTTGCCGCCCATCGCCTCGAGGTCCTTCTTCCAGCTCTTCCCGTAGGGCGGGTTCGCGAGCATGAAGTCGAACTCCTGCGCCGGGAACGCGTCGTGCGATAGCGTCGACCACTCTGCGCCGCCGACTATATGGTCGGCGTTCTCGCCCTCGCCCTTGAGCAGCATGTCCGCCTTGCAGATGGCGTACGTCTCGGGGTTGATTTCCTGTCCGTACAGGTGAGTAACAACCTTCTGCTTGTGGGTGGCGGCGAGCTTCTGCAGCGTCTCCTCGGCCACGGTGAGCATGCCGCCGGTGCCGCAGGCGCAGTCGTAGAGGAGGTACGAGCCCGCCTTCACGCGATCGGCGATGGGCCGGAACATCAGCGTGGTCATCAGGCGCACAGCATCGCGCGGCGTCCAGTGCTCGCCGGCCTCCTCGTTGTTCTCCTCGTTGAAGCGGCGTACCAGCTCCTCGAAGACGGTGCCCATCGAGTGGTTGTCCATCCCCGGGTGCTTCACCGAGCCGTCGCCGTTGAGCACCGAGTTCGGGCTCAAATTGATCTCGGGGTCGAGGAACTTCTCGATAAGTGTGCCGAGCGCGTCGCTTTTCGAGAGCCGGGCGAGCACGTTCCTGAACTCGAAGTTGGTCAGGATGTCCTGCACGTTCTGCGAGAACCCGTCGAGGTAGTCCTCGAAGTCGGCCTTGAGCTGCTGCTGACTCCCGCGTGACTTCAGGTCGCGCAGGCTGAACTTCGACGTGTTGTAGAACGCTTGGTCAGACGCCTTACAGAGCGCAGCGCGCTGCTCGGTGATGCCTGCTTGGTCGAGAATCGCCTTCGTCTCGAGGACCTGCTTCTTCGTCGGCTCAAGCACTGCGTCGAGGCGACGAAGCACGAACATGGGCAGGATGACGTCGCGGTACTTGCCGCGAACGAAGAGGTCGCGGAGGACGTCGTCGGCGATTCCCCAGATGAAGGAAACGATCTTGTTGTGTGCTGCTTGATCCATGTTCAAACGTCTCCGCAGAGAGGCGCCGCTTCGGCGCACGAGAGAAGGAAGGGAGCTCGCACGGCGAGCGACGGGTTGGCGAGGCTACGCATCCCCATCTCCCTGACGACGCGGTGCGGTGGTCTGGGCCTGGATCCACGCGTCGATATCGACCCGCCGGAACCGCCACTGGCCGCGGACCTTGAAGGCCGGAATCTCCCCCTTCTGCGCCATCGTGTAGACGGTCTTGTCCGCGACTTTAAGCAAGGCGGCTACCTCAAGGACCGTCAGAATCTCATCACTCATCCGGGTCGGCTCCGAGGGGCAGAATGGAACAGCCTTCCAACTGATTCCAACGTACGGCGTCGGATGGTGCGAACTCAAGGCGCGCGAGACCCCTGGTGCTCGAAATGCGCCGAGTGGCCGGGCTACGGCTCGATGGCGATGGGCAGGCCGACCTGCACGGCGACCGGCGTCCAGATGTCGGTCTCGACGCCAGGAGTCTCAATGGAAACGACCAGCGCATACCGCGCGCCCTTGTCGCTACGGTCGCGCTTGGGCTGGTCCTTCCACCAGCCGCTCACCGGGTACACGGCGATGACGCCGCGCTCGGCCAGGTCAGCGGCGTTGCACGAGAGGATGTCCGAGTGGAGCGAGCCTCGGTTGCGGGCCTGCTCGCCGAGGTACCACTCCGACGAGCCGCCGCCCGTGGTGGGCCTGGCCTCGTCCTCTTCGAGCGCCTTCTTGTTGAGGCGCTTGCGGAACTCCTCGATGGACTCCGTCGGCCCCTTCACGTCGAAGCGCAGCCCGTGCGAGGCGTAACGGTGCCGCTTCTTCCATCCGCGCCGGCCGGGGTTCGGCTCGATGAAATACGAAAGCGTGATGCGCAGGCGCACTGGCGTCGCGGCGAGCTGCGCGAGAACGTCGCGCGGCCAGGGCAGGTCGAAAAAGTGCAGCTCGCGTAGCTTGCCCTTGGTGAACGGGCAAATGCTGCTCTGCGCGACGAGGGTGAGCGCGTCGTTCGCGCTCCGCAAGGCACGCTCGGCGCTGGGCACGCCGAAGCCATATCGCTGGACGAGCTTCGCGCGGGCGCGCTTGCCGGTCGCGCCGACCAGGTGGGCCTGCATCTGCGCCGACCATTCCGCCGAATGCACCACGAGGGCACGCAGCGTCTCTGGCCAGTACGTCGGGTACTCGGCCGAGACAAGGGCAGCGAGACGCGCTGCCTGCGCCGTCGCTGCGCTGGTCGCCCAGCTCAGCACAAAGGACTTGGCGGCGGGCTTGAAGTACGTCGAGAGCAGCGAGAGGTCAGGGCATGGGAACTCGACCTCGCCCTTGGCGTTCTTCACGACATTGCCGCCCTCGAAGACGACGTCGGGCTTGATGGGCCACGCGTCGGCGAACGTCATGCCGGTGGTGCTCCACGGCGACAGCTCACCTGGCCGCGCAACCGGCTGCGAACTCGCCCACTTTGGGTCGTTGATGACGGCCTTCTCGGTGAAAGCGCCAACCGTGAGCGCATTCCACGCCTGGCCTGGGTCATGGATGGGATCGGTGTCGCTGCGTTCGAGGTGATCGACGGAGAGCGCGGTCTCGTCAACGTTGCCGGCGCAGAGCACGAAGAGGCGTCCCGCTGCGGCGTCGCCCTCGTCGAGGTAGTCGAGCCCCTGCGTGCCCGGATCGAATGAGCGGCCAGCGGCGAGCGCGTCGACCGCCGCGGACCACGAAGTGGGTTGCCCTCGGTCTCGCTCGTCGGTGGCAGCGATGGACATCGAGAACGTGCGTTGACGCTCGGGTGCTTGGATCTCCGCGCGGCTCGCCGCTTCGGCCGTGACCGCACCGTAGAGTTCGGGCGGATTCGCAGGGTACCCATCAGGAGGCAGGATCTTCACCGACTCAAGCCGGTGCCGGAGCACGACGCTTTGTGTGCCCGCAAGGACCGGCGTGAGGTCTCCGTAGAGCGCGAGGCCGGCCATCTTCGTGCCGTGGCCGAGGTGGTCATGCGTTCCCCACGCAGGCTCGCAGGTGTGACAGTCGTCGACGTCGAGGGAGGCGTCGAGCAGCGGGTGCGCGCGCGTGACGCCGGTGTCGAGCACGCAGACAGCTGGCGCATCAGCCGGTGGCTGCGTGACGCGTTCGCGTAGCTCCTTCGCCCACTGGCCCTGGTCCTCGGGGCCCATCTCAACAAATACCGTGGCGGCTTCCTTCGCCTTGCGAACCTCGGCGACGTCGTTGAGCACGTCGATCGATGCGGCGAATTGCGCGGGAGTCGAGCGTACGAGCGTGACAATGCGTTCGTCGAACATGAGGCGCCGGGGCGCGACGTCGATCTCCTGCGCAGCCGCGAATTCCATCAGGCGCTCGAGCTCGTTGCCGTCCTGGCGACGGAGCCAGACCTCCCACCAGATCGTCTCGTTCTCGTCGGGATATGCCTCGGTCGCGTCAGTCCACAGGCTGCGCAAGGTCGCGAGGCGAAGCGTCGCGACCGGGTCGAGCATGTCTTCGTAGCGGCGCTCGCGTTCCTTCTTTGGCGTTGTCTTCGCGTAGCTCTCGAAGCGCTCGAGGACGTGCTTCACCTTGCCATCGGGCACGAACACCGTCGCGCGCTCGACGCGGCGTGGCTCGGGCTCGTCGGTCTTCGAGTGGCTGACAGCGACGACCTCGATGCCCTGCCGCGAGTCCTCGAGCGATGTCACCTGGAGCGGCACACCGGGCTGGCTCTCGAACTGCACGTAGAGGCCAGGCACCGCGCCGTGGACCTCGATGCCAGCTTCGGCGCGGCGCTTGTCCGCTTCGACGACGGCTGCCTTGAGCGCGAGCTCCAACGCCTTGCCGTGCTTCGCGCGGCTCATTGGTGGCACGGGCCTGGTGACGGAGATCTTCCGCCCGTGGGGCTTGTACTCCTCAGCCGTTGGTGGGCCAGGGACGAGGATGTGCCTGCGGTTGCGAGGTGCGGACACGCGTCAGTCCCCTTGGTACCCGCTAAGCGTGCGTACTGCGTCGTTCCTCGAGCGCGGCCACGAGCTCGGCGTCACGCACGGCCGTCGTGTGGTCGAGGATGGCGTTCTTGGCGGCCTGCTCGCATGCCATCGCGATCTCGGCGTGGCTCAAGCCTTCTGCCGCCTTCGCCGCCGTGTGCCACTCGATGTTGCTCGTGTCGAGGAGCGCCAGCCTCCCCCGCATCACGCGAGTTGCGACTTCCTCGGTGGGTAGCGAGTACTCGAGGACGGCATCAAAGCGACGGAAGAGCGCGCGATCGAGCAAGCTGACGTGGTTCGTTGCGCCGAGCACGAGGCTGTCGGAGTCGTCCTGCTCGAGGAACTGGAGGAACGAGTTGAGCACGCGGCGGATCTCGCCGACGTCATTCTTGCTACCTCGCTCGCCGCCGAGCGCGTCGAACTCGTCGAAGAGGTACACGCCACGCGTTGACTGAATCGCGTCGAACACGAGCCGGAGCTTCGCGGCCGTCTCGCCCATGTACTTCGTGATGAGCCCGTCGAGCTGAATGCTGAAGAGCGGCAGACCGAGCTCACCCGCGAGCGCAGCGGCGGTCATGGTCTTGCCGGTCCCCGGGGGGCCGACGAGGAGAAGCTTCCGCATGGGCGAGAAGCCATGCTCGCGGAGGCGAGCGCGTTCGTGCTGCTCGGTGAGCACTCGTTCGAGGCGCGTGCGGAGCGGGTCAGGCAGCACCATGTCGCTCACGCGGGTCTTCGGATAGCCGACCGTGAGCAGGCCCGCGAGTTCGCCGCGGGGCTGGGCCAGTGGAACAGGCTTGGGCCCTCGCGTGCGCTCGGTCGCCTTCGCGCGCGCCTTTACCTGATCGACGAGTTCTCGAAGCTCTTGCGCGAACTTGCCGTGGCCGCTCCGCGCCGCTTGCGCGGCCACCTGCATGGCGATCGCGTAGAAGCGCGTATCGTCGCCATCGGCGTGGCTCCGAATGAGCGCTTTAACCTGGTCCGCAGTAGCCATGAGGTCTTTCTTTTTACCCTGCGCCCCTGACCGGAGCCACCGGATGCGCGCGCCCCCAAGATTCCGTCAAGTTGCTTCTGCCGGTCGACCACCCGAGCTACCGGATATTCGGGGCCCCGGCGGGTGCTCCCCGCACGCGAGTCGCGTGGGCAGCGTGTCCTTTCGGAGGCTCGCGACGATGATTCGACTCCAGCGCGTTTATGACGAGCACGGCCTGGACCCTCGGGCGGGGACCCGCTTCCTGGTGGACCGGCTGTGGCCACGGGGGCGCAAGAAGGTGGACCTCCACCTGGACGGCTGGCCCCGTGACGTGGGGCCCAGCACGGAGCTGCGGCGGTGGTTCGCCCACGACGTGGCGCGCTGGGACGAGTTCCGGCGCCGGTACACCCGCGAGTTGGACGCGCACCACGACGCGTGGGAGCCGTTGCTCGAGGCCGCGCGCCAGGGCCGCGTCACCCTGCTCTACGGAGCCCGCGACACCGAGCACAACAACGCCGTGGTGTTGAAGGACTACCTGGAAGCCCGGCTGAAGCGCTCCGCGCGAACGAAGCCGCGCCGCACGGTGCACTAGCCCGCGTCGCGCTCCAGCGCCTCCCACGCGTCCAGGATTTCGCGCGTGCGGCGTTCCGCGAGCGCGTGGAACTCCGGCGCCAGGTGGGCCACCTTGTCCGGGTGGTATTGCGCGATGAGCGTGCGGAACGCCTTGCGCGCCTCGTCCTTGGGGGTGCTCCGCTCGATGCCCAGCACCGTCCAGGGGTCCTTCGCCTCGGGCTCGGCCGCGACGGCACGGCTGCCGCGCGGGGGCGTGGCTTCGTCCGCCTGCCACGCGCGGGCCCTCGACGCGCCTTGGCGGCCTCCGCTGCCCGAGGCTCCGTCGTCACGGGCCCTGGCGGAGCCGGAGCGGGCGCCGTCACGTGCGGACGCATTTTCGCGGGCGCTGGAGCGGCGCCAGGGGTCGGCGGGTTCTTCCGGTGCTCCGCTGTCGCTCGCGGGCTCCGTAGAGCAGGGTGACGCGGCCCTGGCGCGCGGCCTCGAGCAACGGCTCCCACGCGTCGTGGTGCGCGTCCAACTCGCGGGTGTACCGGCG